>JAYEMY010000123.1:0-3036 GCA_034718455.1 Thermodesulfobacteriota bacterium | reverse complement strand
GTGATTGTTGGACAGGGCGGATAACAGCCTTTCATGCAGGTCTTCAAAATCACCATTTGAGAGTATCACCACTACATCACCATCAGAACGGTTTGCCATAAGGTCCTTAAGAATTGCGCCGGCCTCCGGGAAATACGCCGCATCAATGCCCCTGTCCTTGAGATCAGCCACCAGCTTTTTAGATGAAAATCTGTCTCCGGGCGGGGCCTTCTCAGGGTCAGGCACCTCCCTCACCAGCACTCGATCAGCAGGATTGAAAGAATAAGCATAAACTTCCTGGAAGACACTCCTTCTGCTGGTATTGGTCCTTGGCTCGAATACAGCTATAAGGCGACGACCGGAATACACGGACCTTAGCGCAGCAAGGGTCTCCTTGACCGCCCTTGGATGATGGGCAAAATCATCGATTACAGTAACTCCGGCCACCTCCCCCCTGATTTCCTGCCTCCTCTTTACTCCGGTACAAGAACCCAGGCCCTTAAGCGCTGCCTTCTCTTCCATACCAAGATGGCTGCACAACGCAAGAGTACTTAAAGCATTTAAGGCATTGTGTCTGCCGGGAAGTTTTATTCGTACATCGTCACAAATTTTTCCGTTGTGCATAGCAGTGAACCTTGTGCCGGTGGAATCAACAGAAAGATCAGCCAGTCGCCACTGGCATCCTTGACTCTCACCGTATGTCACCACCTTGCACCTGGCCTGAGCATAAACCTCCGCAACCGCAGGCCAGTCCGCACAGGCCACAAGTACCCCTTCCTGCGGAATCAAGGCAACCAGTTTGGAAAATGCATGCTTTATTGCATCCAGGTCGGCATATATATCCGCGTGGTCAAACTCTATGCTGGTAAGAATGACACCATAGGGATGATAGTGTAAGAACTTCGGCCTCTTGTCGAAAAAGGCCGTGTCATATTCATCCCCTTCAAGCACAAACCATGGAGGACGCCCTACCCGGAAACCTGATTTAAAGGCATTGAGCATTCCGCCTACCATAAAACCAGGGTCTTTATCCAAGGCATCAAGGGCAGAGACCAGTAAAGAAGAGGTGGTGGTCTTGCCGTGTGTACCGGCCACTACTAAAGGCTTCATGTCCTCCAGAAACAGAAGAGATAATGCCTCAGGAAAAGAGAGATGGGGAATGCCCCTGGAGACCACATACCCTGCCTCGGGATTGTCGGCCCGGATTACATTTCCTATTATTACAAGGTCTGGAAGTGGGTGATTGGGTGATTGGGTGATTGGGTGATTGGGATAGTTAGAAACCAGATTATCAGGATGGTATCCTAAGGTTACAGGAATACCCAGGCCCTTGAGCACATCACTCATGGGTGGATATGCCTGACTATCAGATCCTTTTACCCTATATCCCTTTTCCTTGAGCAAACCGGCAAGGGCAGCCATCCCTGTGCCGCAAATGCCGATCATGTGGATTTGGTAATTTATATTTAACACGTTCAAGAAACTCAATTTTTTCTTTTTTACTGACATATATTATTCTCTGTATGTATACATTACAAAATTCGCTTGCGCTTATATGAAATATCCAGTCCTCGTTTTTTTATTGACTGAAAGGTCAACACTGTTATAAAATAATTTTATACTTTCACTATCTCTAAGTCCTGCTTATCTTTTGCTTTTAAATCAGCAACCTGATTCCAATCAGGCAATGGCTGACCGAGTGTAAAATGATACCTTTTTAAGGATTTTTTAAAAATCCCGGATAAAAAAGCTTTAGTTTTCGAATAAGTTTCCGATATAAACAATATAGAAAATAGAAAAACAAGGGGGATGAAATGAATAAAATTGAAAAAAGGCCTGAAGGTGTTGGGAAAAAATTTCTTAAAATTATTGCTTGCTTAACCTTTCTTGTGTTTTCGGTATTCCAGTCTTATTCAGTTTTTGCGGCTGAAGGAGTTGCCACCGTAACGATCAGCGTCGATGAACAGGGGAAAACAATAATCATTGCTGATGGGGAGATATTAGGCGTAGCCGCAGGGGATGGCTGGCGCACTTTTACATTGTCTTCCGGTGAAACGATTGCTGCTTTTATTGATCCTCGCACCGATGCGCCATCAATTAAGATTTATTCAGGTACGGTACAGGTTGAGGCCGGGAGTACGACGACCACGGTTCCGGAAGGAGCGGCCATGTCCGTAAATATAAATCATGATACCGGGGCGGCATCCGTAACTGCTATTACCGGTACTGTACAGGTTGAGGCCGGGACTACGACGACCACGGTTCCTGAAGGATCAACCATGGCTGCCAGTGTAAATACTGAGACAGGAACGGCAACGGTAATTGCTGTTACAGGCACGGTTGAGGTGACCTCTGAAGGACATACAGAAACAGTCCAGCAAGGGGAGGCAACTACAGTTCCTCAGGGAGAAGCTCCTTCGCCACCGGCCCCTGCACCTCCGTCCCCAGTACCTCCCGCGCCCGCACCTCCTGCGCCTCCGGCTCCGCCCGAACCACCGGCCCCGCCGGCACCGACTCCGCCTGCTCCGCCTGAGCTGCCCGACGATCCATCCGATCCACCCAAAAGTGTTTCTTCGTGATAAATTGTCTCGGTTGCTGATAACTTAATCTAACCTAAGTTGATCGTTTAGCTGTTAGCCATTAGCGTTTAGCTTTGAGAAATCAGGATATTACGTTAACTAGAAATAACACCCAATGGGTGAAAATTTGTAATAGTAAAACATCCTGCTTGTCAGGGCGGGCAGCCTGATAATCATTAAACTAATAGCTAACCGCTAAAGGCCAATTGCTTAATTCAGGTCTAAAACAGAGAGGAAGATATGACTGCATTTCTTGTACAGGAGAGATATTGGAAAAGGGTTTTTTCGTATTTGGTGCTTCTTGCCTTTGTTTTGGCCCCGTTTCTTGCCTTGGCCACAGAACCAGCAAGTAACATTCACATTGGTCAACTCGATATTCATCCTTCACTGAGTGTTAAGGAGGAATATAACAATAATATATACAATGAGGATAAAGGGGAAACAGGGTCTGCCATAACGACTATTTCTCCAGGGATTG
>JAYEMY010000122.1:0-3627 GCA_034718455.1 Thermodesulfobacteriota bacterium | reverse complement strand
AGGCTCAACTGCTTGCCGGAACGTCCGAAGAATAGTTCCTCTTTTATCCACCAATTCCAGCTGTTCACCGGTGGGATAATGAAGCAATCGAAGCCGGTGATTTTCTATTTAATTGGACCTGCAACAAAGGTTCAAAAATTCAGGGTTCAAGAAAAAGATGAAGAAACAGAAATAGCCATTGAATGTTCGGTATTGGATATTTGTTTTTCATTCGATGTTGGACGTTCGATGTTCGATGTTCGACGTTCATCTTTTAATGTAACCTCTGAACCCTGAACGTTTACAAAAAGGAGTATGGATATGCCTCAACTCAACATTGACTGTGAAGGCCCCATAACCCAGAATGACAATGCCTATGAGCTCTGTGATAACCTGATACCTGAGGGAGGAAATTTCTTTGCCAGAGTCAGTAAATACGACGATTACCTTGCAGATATAGAGAAAAGGCAGGGCTACAAGGCAGGGGACACCCTAAAACTGGTTCTTCCTTTTTTAATGGCTTGCGGGGCTACCAATAAAAAAATGGAGGAATTTTCAGAAAGCACCTTGATGCTCCTTCCAGGGGCAAGGGATATGCTTCCCAAGGTAGCCGACTTGATGCCTACCTTTATCATAAGCACAAGCTATTGTCCGTATCTCCAGGCGCTCTGCAAGGTATCCGGTTTCCCTGAAGATCAGGTCTACTGCACTTCCGTGGATTTGGACCAATATGAACTCACGGGACAAGAACAAAACAGACTTGAGGAGTTGGCTTCAGAGATTGCAGGCCAACCCCTTCTTTCATGGCCTGAAGAGGCAGAGAATGTCAGAGATCTCAGCAATGAGAACTAGGCACTGGTGAGCCGTCTGGATACCATATTTTGGGAAGAGATCCCAAAAATGCGGATTGGAAAGATACTGTCCGATGTAAATCCGGTTGGTGGCTTTGAAAAGGCAAGGGCTGTTGAAGATAGCCTCAAAAAGACAGGGCTTACCTTATCAGAAGTGCTTTATGTAGGAGACAGTATTACTGATGTACAGGCCCTGGAGCTGGTCAGAAACGCAGAAGGCGTGGCCATTTCCTTTAACGGGAATCGCTATTCCATAGAAAAAACGTGAGGGGCCTCAGTGTCGGAGAACTTGGATAGGATCGCTATTTTAATAATGTTCCAAAAGCCATTCCCTTTTCAGCCTTTGTGATTCGGACCGGCAGGATCTGATTTTTAAGGTCTGCCTGGTCTCTTCCGGTTTCCTCAATCAGCACAGGGATATAGTTTGGAGTAAGCCCTTTCCACAGACCAGTTTCTTTGTCTTGCTGTTCCACAAGGCACTCAAATATTTTTCCTACCTGGGAAAGGTGAAAGGCCTGTTTTTTCTCGTTTCCCAGATTCCTGACAGCTCTGCCTCTTCTCGCCTTTTCTATTTTGGGCACCATATTATTCATTGCTGCAGCGATAGTCCCAGGCCTGGAAGAAAATGGAAATGCATGGACATATGTAATAGGGATTCCCGAGATCAATTCCATTGTTTTTTCAAAAGCAGACCCATCTTCCCATGGAAACCCTACCAGCACATCCGCCCCTATGGCTGCATCAGGCATGGCAATCCTCAGCTCCATAATAAGATTCCTGTAATAAGAGGATGTGTAGTGGCGGTTCATCCGTTTCAGAATATTATCAGAACCGCTTTGCAGAGGAATGTGCCAGTGTGGACAAAAATTTGGAGTGGAGCTTGCCCATGATATCATGTCCGGGGTGAGTTCTGAGGGTTCTATAGAGCTTAGACGAAATCTCAGTTGAGGAAAGGCCGAGCATAGCCTTTTCAACAGGTTCAGAAGGGAAGTCTTTTTTGGCAGATCCTCACCATACATACCTATGTGAATCCCGGTAAATACCACCTCCTTTATCCCTTCCTGGATCATGGTCTTGACCTGCTTTTCCACCAATTCAGGGGCAAGGCTCCTGCTCCTTCCCCTGGCGTAAGGTACGATGCAGTATGTGCAAAAGGAATTGCATCCGTCCTGAATTCGCACAAAAGCCCTGGTTCTTCCCATTTGGCGTTTTACAGTAAAGGGCGCAATGGTTGTAACCCTGGAAATACTGCCGACATAGAATTCCATGCCGTCTTCGATCTCAAGGGCTAGGTCTACAAGTTGCGCCTTTTGGCCGTTTCCCACGAGACATACCTGGCCGGGAACCGCCTCCAGAATCTCCTGAGCCCCCACCTGAACACAACAACCAGTGGCTATGATTCGTGATTTTTTTCGGGATCGCCTCAATTTTCTGAGTATCTGCCTTGACTGATAGGCCGCTCTTGAAGTCACAGTGCAAGTATTTACAACGTAGATATCAGCTTCCTGAGTATAATTGACAATATCCGTTCCCCTTGAGATAAAATCCTCTGCCAGAGCGGCAGTTTCAAACTGATTGACTTTGCACCCGAGGGTGTAAAGGGCTACCCGCATATTGAACCACCGCCAAGTACCAGATCATCCAGATAAAAGACTGCAAACTGACCTGGTGTTATGGCCCATTGGTCTGAGAAAAAGCAGACACGAACCTTGCCGGATTCCAGAAGCTCCAACTGTGCCGTGCCCCCTGGGTGACGATAGCGTATCTTTACCGTACATGGCTGTTTACAGGCAATATCAGGGAACACCAGCCAGTTAACATGTTCCACAAGGAATTCTCCTGCCCAAAGATTATTCTCTTTCCCAACTACCAGCCGGTTGTTTTCCCTGTCCAGGGCGGCAACGTAATATGGCGTTTTATCCGGGATACCAATACCCTGTCTCTGGCCTACGGTATAGGCGTATAGTCCTGCATGTCTTCCGAGTACCTTCCCATCTATGGTGACAATGTCTCCAGGAAGGTTATTGAAAAGGCCTCTTTTTTCCAGAAAGGTCCGGTAATTACCTTTCAAGAAACAAATTTCCTGGCTTTCTTTCTGAACTAAGGGAAAGATGCCTGTTCCGGCAGCCTGTTTCATTACCTCTTTTTTGGTGCGGTCTTCAAGCGGGAATATCAACCTCGAAATGGCCTCTTTAGGTATCTGATGCAGAAAATATGACTGGTCTTTTTTTAGGTCTTTTGCCTTAAAAAGGCCTGCCCGGCCGTTTAAAAACCTTTTTGTCCGGGCATAGTGACCGGTAGCCAGATAATTAACACCAAGCGAGTTTGCCAGAGACAGACCAATGACTAACTTGATCCTGTTATTGCATATTACGCATGGGTTTGGGGTTAGCCCTTTATTGTAGGATTTTTTAAAATATGAGATTACCTCGTTCTTGAATTTTTTTGCTTCATTCAGACAGTGAAGTCTGATGCCGAGATGCTTTGCCACACTCTTTGCTGCAAGAAGATATGTGCAGGGCATTCCTTCCGGAAGGATATCCAGGAAGAATGCCTCAGTATGCCATCCGGCCTGAAGGAGATCATGGGCAGCAAAGGCGCTGTCCACCCCCCCACTCAAGGCTACTAGAACGGATTTGTTTTTTGGTTTTGAGCTTTCCGGCATTCTCAATCAGGCCAGGACTTTGTCTTTGCTGAATCGAATTTCCATGGCCCTCACAGGGCAGACTGCCACACAGAGTTCACACCCTGTACATTCTTTGGGGTCAAAGATCACTTCCATAGTCTTTCGATCCAT
>JAYEMY010000121.1:0-40086 GCA_034718455.1 Thermodesulfobacteriota bacterium | reverse complement strand
CCATTGACATATGACCAGGCCCTTCAATTATTACCTGTACACCCGCGTCCCATGCCCTCAGTGTGAGTTCACCCAGGACTATCAGCTCATGCACCTGTGCGCCGTCTGTTGCGTCCATCAGGCACCCGGGCCTGAGACCGTCACCAAGGCTCAAAGTGAGCTCGTGCTCCCGAGCTATTGCCAGGACATCATCAAAATGCTCAAAGAGAGGATTTTCCTTCCGGTTGTGCATCATCCACTCCAGGATGAAGGAACCTCCTCTGCTGACCACCCCCATTACGCGCTCCTTCAACCGGAGATGCTCCGCAGCCTTGAGGGTCAACCCGCAGTGAATAGTCACGAAGTCAACTCCCTCCTGACCATGTTCCTCAATTACCCTCAGCAGGTCGTCTACATCCATTTCGCACACTGAGCACTTGCGCCGCTCCACGGTCTCAACAGCGGCCTGATAAATAGGAACTGTGCCAAGAGGTACGGGACAGGCATCTCTGATAGCCTGGCGGATCTCTTTTATCGGACCTCCGGTGGAAAGATCCATTATCGTGTGGGCCCCTGCCTCCAGAGCCACCTTGAGCTTTTCCATCTCAGCCTCCAGCTCAGGATGATCCTTTGAAGTGCCTATATTTGCATTAACCTTGGTGGAAATCCTTTTTCCCACAGCCATGGGACGGGTAAGCTCCAAATGCCTGTTATGCGGTATTACCGTTTTCCCTGCCCCCACGGCTTGAACCAGAATCTGCGGATCCAGACCCTCGTCCAGGGCACAACGCTCAATAAGTTTGGATATTATACCTTGTTTTGCTTGATCTTTTATAGTCATAAGAGAACTCTAATGATGACTCAAAGGGTTTTCAAGATGATTTTTATGGGTTATTAAGTGATAATGACTTTATCCCCTTAGATTAGGATTGTCACTAAAATCAATCAAACAACACGACCCTCCCTCACACAATGTGGGATTATCAGGATATCTATGAAACTCAGATCGCTCCAGGGAGTAATTTACCTGTCACTCCTTGCCTGTGTTGTCACAATTACCCAAGCACTACTAATAGTATTCAAAGGAGATGCCTTCTGCGTTAATAAAGGCTGTAGAATAGTAGAAGCTTTGACACTTATCCCACCTTTTTATTTTAATTTGTTAGGTGCTGCATATTTCTTTGCCATATTCTGTGCTGCCATAACAACAAAATACCGATCAGGGACAGAGTACCTGCTCCGCATCGTACTTATTTCCGGTCTTGGGGCCGAAGGGATATTGCTGGGATACCAGACTTTTGTTGCTAACGCATTCTGTTCTTACTGCCTACTTATCTTTCTTCTGGTGGTAATTCTGAACAGCTTTATGGGTTTACGACAACTAGCATTGGGATTAGTAACAGTTGTGACACAGTTGGTCATGTTTTCTCTGTTAAATTTTGATGCCGCAAAAGACCCCCTACACGGACTCACTCTGGACAATGGGACATATACTGTAAGGAGATGCTCAGATCCGGTTAAACAACTCTATTTAATCTTTTCAGAAGATTGCCCTCACTGCTACAAGGTCATAGAGGCACTGGAAGGATGCACACGGTGCGAATTTCACTTCAACCCAATTAAAAAAATAAGTTCTGACCTGCTTCCGGGATTAAACGCTAATAACAAATATTTACCTGAAATAAACACTGCCGCCCTGAAAATACTGGGTATTGACTCTGTTCCGGTATTGATAGCCAAGGATCATGATGGATTGACCTTCATCGAGAGTGAGCGAAATATCATAAACTACATTCAAAATACCTGTTTCAGGGAAATGCCCTTACTGGATGGAAATCCGAAAGATCCTTTCGAAACAGAAGGTGGTGCATGTTCCATAAATGAAAATTATTAACTCTATATCCGGCATGAGAAAACTGGTCATCGAGTGGAAGCAGAAAGGGTTGTCTGTGGTCCTGGTTCCCACTATGGGCTTTTTCCATGAAGGCCACCTTTCCCTGATGAGAGCGGCTGGAAGCAAGGCGGACCATGTGGTGGTAAGCCTGTTTGTAAACCCTGCCCAGTTCGGCCCGAATGAAGACCTGAACCACTACCCAAGAAACCTTGAACAAGACGCGAAGTGTGCTGAGGACGAAGGTGTCAGATGCCTGTTTTGTCCTGATGCCAAAAACATCTATCCACCCGGTTTCCAGACATGGATCCAGGTCGAAGGTTTAAGTCAAGGGCTTTGTGGCGCATCAAGGCCTGAACATTTCCGCGGTGTAGCCACAATAGTTGCCAAGCTCCTCATTGTTGTGCAGCCGGACATGGCAATCTTCGGTCAGAAGGACTTTCAACAACTCCAGGTCATTCGCCGTATGGTGAGGGACCTGAATATACCGGTTAATATAATAGCCCATCCTATAGTCAGAGAACCCGACGGTCTGGCAATGAGTTCCCGCAATACCTATCTTGATGCACAAGAACGCGAATCAGCCCTTTCCCTTGTTCAGGCACTCCGCCTGGCTGAAAAAATGGTGGCCCAAGGCAGCCGGTCCGGTCCGAAAATTATCCAAGCAGTAAGAAACTCCATCCAATCATTTAGCAACACAAAGATTGACTATATTTTTCTCGGAGACCCTGAGAGCCTGAAGCCGTGCCGGGAGATTGTTGGTGAGACCCTTCTCGCCCTGGCAGTATGGGTTGGGAAAACTCGTCTAATCGACAACACCTTGCTTAAACAGTAAAATGCGGGTAAAGATAATTGTTTGCGGAATTGGAAATTGGAACAATACAAAAATATAGCGGAGTTACCTAAACTTTAGGCACTTGAGGAACGGGAGATAAATAAGTTGAACAAAAATTAATAGGATTTTTTGTTGTATTCAAGGCGCGAGGAGCGAGCATAACGGGTTATGTGATCGACGAGCAACGAAGAAGACGGCAAAAAAGACATTAATTTGTTCAAGTTATTTATTGTACGTTCCTTAAATTCAGTTAAACGGACTAAAGATATGTTACGATCAATGCTTAAATCAAAAATCCATAGGGCCACAATCACTGAGGCAGACCTTAATTACGAAGGAAGTATTACTATAGACTCCGGCTTGATGGAGGCTGCTGACCTTTTGCCTTTTGAGCGGATAATGGTCTATAACATTTCAAATGGCAGCAGGTTTGACACCTATGTCATAGAAAGTAAAAGAGGCTCAGGCTATATATGCCTTAATGGGGCTGCAGCCAGAAAAGGATCATCCGGCGACCGGATAATTATAGCATCCTATGGTTTGTATTCTGAAGACGAAATAGCTGACGGCAAAAGTATCCTGGTCTGGGTGGATGCGAAAAATAAGTTGAAAGAGCGAACTGAGGTGCCGTGGCAGGAAGAATGAAAGTCTTTGCCATAAGCCTTGGTTGTCCCAAGAACACCATAGACACCGAGGTAGCTCTGGGCTCCCTTGGATCAACAAACTCGGGACTGAAGCTCACAAATAATCCCCAAGAAGCGGATTTGCTGATAGTAAACACCTGCGGATTTATAGAAGAGGCTGTATCCGAGTCCATAGATACAATTCTGGCAGTGGCAAAGGAAAAAACGGCTAGTCAGGTCTTAGTGGTTATGGGCTGTATGGTTCAGAGATACGGCGACGATCTAAAAAAGGAACTGCCTGAGGTTGACTTTTTTCTCGGCACAGGGTCGCCCCAATCACTCGCAATGCTTATTGAGGACTATACTGCCCAACACCCGGTGCAGTCGCCGGAACTCAGGATGCTGACAACCCCTCCATGGAGGGCCTACATCAAGATCTCGGAAGGTTGCTCGAATCGATGTACTTACTGCCTGATTCCAATGTTAAGAGGCAATGAAACATCCCGCTCTGTTACGGAGATAGTGTCGGAGGTTAACTCCCTGACCACAAAAGGAGTTAAGGAAGTAACACTGGTGGCCCAGGATCTCACAGCATACAGGAATGATGAAAATATTCTTCCTGATCTGTTGGAAGCTCTGGCCGGAGAAACCGATTTGCCGTGGTTTCGATTGCTCTATCTGTACCCGGGCAAAGTAACTATCAGACTTCTTGAAACTATTGCTTCAAATACTGCCATTTGTCCCTATCTGGATATCCCCATTCAACATGCAAGCACTAATATTCTCAGGTCTATGGGAAGAAGATATGACAGCAAGGCCCTTGAGGATTTAATGTCTCGGATAAATAAGTTGCTCCCTTATGCTGCTATTAGAACAACGGTTATGGTGGGTTTTCCCGGGGAGACCGAAGATGATTTTGAAAAATTAAGGGAGTTTGTGGAAAAGTGGGAGTTTGAGCACCTTGGTTGTTTTGTATATTCTGATGAAAAAGAGTGTATGGCAAACAAATTGCCAGGAAAAGTATCCTTAGAAACTGCAATGGCCCGAAAAGATGAAATCATGACCATTCAAGCCAGGATATCCAGAGCTAAGAATTCAGGTATGATTGGCAGAGTTGAACCGGTGCTTGTTGAAGGAGTGAGCCCCGAAACAGAGCTTCTTCTAGTTGGAAGAACCAGATATCAGGCCCCGGAGATTGACGGGATAGTCTATATAAACGAAGGGACCGCTGGCTGCGGAGAGATAGTATCTGTGAAAATAACAGATTCTCATATTTATGATCTGGTAGGTAAAATTATATAGTTCCCTCCTGTACGAGCTTTGCAAACAACTCAAAGCTCCTGTCATAAGTAAGCTCTGCCTCAGATGGAAAACAGCAGGCCGGGAGCTGACGCATTTTTAGGTGATATTGTATACACTCGCAGCATATACCTTTTCTTGGACATGGTTCATATGTACAGTTGCACCTTTTTATATTTTCTTCCTTTTGACACTCCATCAAAATATCCCCTTATGAGGTTTTTGTGAACTATATATCCAACTCCTGAACCTCCAGTGCATGGGTCTGAATAAACTCCCTGCGAGGTTCAATCTTTTCACCCATAAGAGTAGTAAACAGGCTTTCTGCTTCATCTGCATCCCTGATGGTCACCTTAAGCAAAGTCCGTTTTTCCGGATTCATGGTCGTATCCCATAACTGAATGGGATTCATTTCTCCTAATCCTTTATATCTCTGGGTCGAGATACCCCTTCTCCCTTCGTTTCGGAAAAAATCTAGAAGTTCATCAAGCCGGTCTAATCTCTTGACTAGTTTATCTTCAGAGTAAACCTCAATGGATGTATTAACCATTAATTCTACTTTGTTATACACCTTTACAAGACGACGGAATTTCGCCTGCTGTACCAAATCAGGTCCGACATTGCAGGTCAAATAGGCTAGGTCTTCCACCCCGACAATGAATTCATAGCCTGAAATCTCAGAACCTGAGGGCTTGACCCGTCCTACTTTATATCCCTTTTCCGTAAGCTTTTCTGCCAGACTTTTTACAAAAGATTCTTCGTAAAACTGACTCAGTTTCTTAACCCCAAGGACCAGTAAATCCTGACTCAGTTTCCTCCACAGGCCCTTTCTGGACATTATTTCCAAAGCGTTTTCATAAGAGACAATGTTTTCCAAAAATGTCTTGAGTTTTTCTCCTTTCATGGAACGTTCTCTGTTTTCAGGCCTTATAGCCATGTTTTTTGTAGCCCTTTCAAAGAGATAATTGTCGAGTTCTGCCTCATCCTTAAAGAAAAATTCCTTCTTTTTTCCAAAAGCCATCCTGTATAGAGGGGGTTGGGCTACATAAAGCATGCCGTCTTCCACGAGTGTTATCATCTGACGATAAAAAAAGGTCAACAGGAGTGTCCTTATGTGGGCACCGTCTACATCGGCATCTGTCATAATAATGATCTTATGATATCTTACCTTTGATGCATCAAACTCGTCAGCGCCTATACCCGTGCCAATGGAGGCAACAAGATTGCGTATCTCTTCACTGCCAAGCATTTTGTCAAATCTTGCCTTTTCCACATTCATAATCTTTCCGCGAAGAGGCAGAATTGCCTGGTAGCGCCTGTCTCTTCCCTGTTTTGCACTACCTCCGGCGGAATCACCCTCAACAATAAAAATCTCTCTTCTTTCAGGGTCCTTTTCCTGACATTCAGCTAATTTCCCGGCCATAAGCATATCCTGACCGCCCTTCTTTCTGGTAAGTTCTTTCGCCCTTTTGGCTGCCTCTCTTGCCCTTGCTGCATCCACAGCCCTAGTAAGGATCTTCTTGGCTACCAAAGGATTCTCTTCCAGATAGCTTGAAATTTCTTCATGGGCTATTGAAGACACTATTGACCTTACTTCACTGTTTCCCAGTTTAGTCTTGGTCTGGCCTTCAAACTGAGGATTTGGGACCTTGACTGATATAACACACATAAGGCCCTCTCTTACATCTTCACCCTCCAGCTTTTCCCTCAATTTTTTAGGTACAATATCATCACTGGCGTATTTATTAATACATTTTGTCAGGGCCAATCTAAATCCTGCCACATGCGTACCGCCCTCTTTGGTACGTATATTATTTACATAACTTAAGATTCTCTCTGAATACGCCTGATTGTATTGAAAGGCTATCTCCAACTGTATTTGGTTCCGCTCGCCATTAATGTAAACAGGTGTTTCATAAACCAGTTCTTTGTTTTTGTTAAGATACTCTACGAACGAAGTGACTCCCCCCTTAAAGTGATATTCTTTATTATTTCCGGTCTTTTCATCTTCCAGATAGATTTTCACAGATGGGTTTAGAAAAGCCAATTCCCTCATTCTGGCCTGAAGTATCTCGTAATGATACTCTGTTGTCTCTTGAAATATTTGAGGATCCGGTTTGAATGTTATTTTTGTACCTTGCTTTTCAGTGGATCCAAGAAGCTCTATTGGACCCACGGGATCTCCTCTTTTGTAGGTCTGTCTGTAAGCCTTTCCATCTCTGTAAACTTCTGCCTCCAGGAATTCCGAAAGGCCATTGACTACTGATACTCCTACCCCGTGAAGACCTCCGGAGACCTTGTAGGTCTGGTGATCAAATTTACCACCAGCATGTAAACGGGTCATTACCAGCTCCAGGCCTGGTATCCCTTCTGTTGGATGAATATCTACAGGTATGCCGCGGCCATTATCCTCAACTACAACGCTTCCATCTTCCTGAACTATGACTTTTATAGAGGTGCAATATCCAACCATGGCCTCATCAATACTATTATCTACTACTTCATATACGAGGTGATGAAGGCCCTCTATTGAGGTATTTCCTATATACATAGCAGGCCTTTTACGAACTGCTGCTAGTCCGGAAAGTACCTTTATCTGTTTAGAAGCATACTCTTGTTTATTCTCGTTAATTTTATTATTCTTTTCCATATACTAAATTGATAGTCCTTTTATTTGCTTTCCTCATTAACAAGATTCATAGGCATTATTAATCCTAAAAATCCGACATCTTCATTACCTCTCAACAAACATGGAGATTCAGGGTTGTTGGCAGTTAATTCTACCCTGTCCGAATCCATTACAGATAAGGCATCCATAAGATATTTTGCATTCAAAGCGATTTCAAATGGTTCTCCATGATAATCTATCTCAATAGTTTCCTTTGCTTCCCCAATTTCCTTATATAATGACTCTATTTCAATTAATTCTGGTGTAACACTAGCTTTAACTCCTCTGAAAGTAGTATTGGAAGAGAGAATTGATATACGTTTTAGTACATTAAATACTTCTAGTCTGTCAAAGGTTAAGTAACGGTCTTTACTTTTTGGTATTATATCACGATAATCTGGAAATTTGCCTTCAACCAACCTTATCACCAAATAATCGTTACCACACATAACAAAACAAAAATTATTATCAATACCCCACAACATTCTTTCATGACCTTCTATAATTTTTCTTATTTCTTGAGCCCCTTTTCTTGGAATAATGACTCCTTGCGCAAGGCCCAGTCCCTTTTCCGGTATATATTTTTCCATCAGGCTGAGCCTGTGGCCGTCTGAACTTACCATACGTATTTGAGTTTTTCCTTCTTCATCATGTTCTTCCTCAAAATATATACCTGAAAGACTGTATTTACGATCATCATAAGATGAAGAAGATATTGTTTTTTCAATCATCTCTTTTATAATTGAGGATTCTAAATCAATAGCTTTTTCGCTGCTTATATGTCTAAATCTTGGAAAATCATCAGGAGCTAGTCCTGCAATCTTATATTCGGCTTTTTTGTCAGAGCCTATTTTCAACCACGTGTTTTTATATTCTTCGAAAAATATTTCTTCGGAAGGAAATTCTTTAACTATTTCATAAAATTTTCTTGCGTTAATAGTAATAGCTCCTTGATCTATAACTGAACAAGGAATTTTACTCTTGTAACTTATTTCTAAATCTGTAGCCTCAATAAATAAATGATTCTCGTCAGTGTAAATAAATACGTTATTAATGATGGTCATTGTAGTTTTTTTATCTACAATAGTTTGAATATTGGAAAGAGGGTTTAGAAAATCCTTTTTTTTAACTGAAAATTTTAGCATATTATTACTCCATTTATATAAATAAAAGATAAAGTTAATAAGTGCTGTTTATTTTGGTTTAAAAATATTTAATTAGTTGATATTATATAAAAATAATAGGTAAAAATATTTATTAAAAAATTTAATTAAATGTTTAAAAAACAGATATTGGTAGTTATGAAAAAAAAACTAACAAAATATTAACAAAAAACTAACAAAACCAATTTTGCATATTAAAAAAAAGTGATTTATCCTAAAGCGGTTAGCCATCCAACGGGTTCAGTTGAATCCCCAAAGGGGGCGGCAAAGCTGTATTCGACAGGGTAAATGTATGTAATAGCAAATAAATAAAGGTACCATAAAATGAAAGATTTTTCCAATGAATTGATCAAAATTATTTGTAATAAAGTAAAGGAATTCGGGCCAATAACATTCAAGGATTTCATGGAGATGGCCCTCTATCATGAGAAATATGGATATTACTCCGGATCGTATTTTCCTATCGGGAAAAAAGGAGATTTTATTACAAGTCCGCATACACATTGTCTTTATGGTGCATTACATGCGAGACAAATAGAGGAATTTTGGGAAATATTAGACCGTACGCCTTTTACAATTGTAGAGATGGGGGCGGGATCCGGATATCTTGCAAAAGATATTTTATCTTATTTGTCAAACAGGAACATTTTTAATTCTATTAATTATATAATAGTAGAACATAAGTCCGAAACAGCCTCTTACCAGCGAGAACTTTTGAAACCATTTATCAATAAAATTAGTTGGGTAAGCAGACTTTCAGATTTAGATTCTGTTAAAGGTTGTATTATTTCAAATGAGCTTTTAGATGCTTTTCCTGTCCATCTTATTCAAAAGGAGGCGTCGGGTTTTAAGGAAATATGTTTAGACTTCAAAGAAGATGGTAGTCATTCTGAGGTATTTGCAGACTTGAGCACTTCTCAACTGGTAGAATATGTAATAGAGCTTCCTGCAGATCTTCCGGAGGGTTACCGTACAGAAGCAAATCTTGGTATCATGAAATGGATTTCAGAATTAGCGGGTATAATTTTTAAGGGATTTGTGGTTACAATAGATTATGGACATACGAGAAAAGAGTATTTCCATCCAGGAAGAAATAGAGGTACACTTTTGGCGTATATGAATCATAGCGTAAATGAGGAGTTATACGAAAGGGTGGGTGAGCAGGATTTAACGGCACATGTTAACTTCAGTGATTTACATAGATGGGGAAAGGAATTTGGTTTTTCAACTCTTGGATATGCCCCTCAGTGGGCCTTTTTGGCCGGACTCGATTTTGAGGAGACCTTTCTGGAACTTTCAGGTAGAAAATTTGATCCGTTTTCTCCGGAGTTGGCTGCGGTAAAAATGCTATTATTGCCTCAGGGAATGGGAGAGTCCCATAAGGTCCTGGTGCAAGGAAAAGGAATTCCTTCAGATTTGGTTTTAAAAGGATTTTCTTTAAAGAATATTATGAAGAGGCTTTAAAAAAAATGAATCGGTTTGATCTAGCCATATTTGATTGCGATGGTGTGCTTCTGGATTCCAGAGAGGCCAACAGGGCATATTATGATGCAATACTTGAGGAATTCGGACGTGGGTCAATGAATGATAAAGAACTATCCTTTGTACACATGCACACGGCCGAGGAATCTGTAAAGTATTTGTTCAGAGATGATTTGGCAGTTCAGAAAGAAGCTTTGGCTTATGCTCAGACCATGGATTACACCCGTTTTCTTGATTGTTTGATTATGGAGCCGGGAGTCGGTGACACATTAGAATCCATTAGACCACCGATGTTGACCGCAGTATCCACAAACCGCAGTACCACAATGTCAAGGGTTATTGAGATGTTTGGACTGGATAGGTGGTTTGATATTATTGTTTGTGCCATTGATGTGTATAATCCTAAACCAGACCCGGAAGGTGTATTTAAAATATTAGAGACATTGGGGGTTGAGAAAGATCGAGCCATTTATATAGGTGATTCTGTTGTGGATGAAATGGTTGCTTATAGAGCTAAAATTCCCTTAATTGCCTATAAAAACAGGGAGCTAAGAGCAATGTTTCACGTGGAACACTTTGGTCAGATAAAAACAATCCTCTCTGATTAGGAAATAGAAATTGGAAATTTGGCCTTCATATCATATTTTCCAAATTTCTATTTTCCAATTTCAAGTTTCAGGGCGCTAACGCCCACTATTATTGTCTCGTAATTCTTTCAACTCCCCGCATATATTTGATCAAGGCCTTGGGAATCAAGACGCTGCCGTCTTTCTGCTGGTAGTTTTCCAATATAGCAACAAGAGTACGCCCTATTGCCAGCCCGGAACCATTTAACGTATGCAACAAACGGGTTTTTGTATGCCCTTTGGGGCGATAACGTATATTTGCACGCCTTGCCTGAAAGGACTCAAAATTACTACAGGAAGAGATTTCACAGAACATGTTTTGCCCGGGGAGCCATACCTCTATGTCATAAGTTTTTGCAGCGGAAAAGCCAAGATCTCCAGTACATAACTCAATAGTCCTATATGGAAGATTAAGTTTTTTTAGAATATCTTCAGCGTCTAAAAGCAATGATTCTAACTCAGAATAAGAATGTTCCGGCTGGCAAAATTTAACGAGTTCTACCTTGTTGAACTGGTGTTGTCGCACTATGCCCCTGGTATCTTTACCATATGATCCTGCCTCTGATCGAAAACATGGCGTGTAGGCCATATAATGGATTGGTAACATCTCCTCGTCGAGGATTTCGTCACGATGCAGGTTCGTAATGGGTACTTCTGCTGTTGGTATTAGATAGTAGTTCCATTTTTCCAGTTTAAACAGATCGTCAGCAAACTTTGGAAGTTGGCCTGTGCTGAGGAGGGATTTTTCGTTCACAATGAAGGGTGGAAGGATTTCTGTATAACCGTGGAAATCCTGGTGCAAATCCAACATAAAATTGATTAAGGCCCTTTCAATTTTTGCTCCCAACCCTCGGTAGACCGCGAATCTTGCACCTGCGATCTTTGCAGCCCTTTCAAAGTCGAGAATATTCAGCCTTTCTCCAATCTCCCAGTGTGGAACCGGTTTGAAATCAAACTCTAATATATCTCCCCAGGTCCTTATGGCTGGATTTTCTGTCTCGTCTCTACCAACCGGCACAGAAGGATGGGGGATGTTGGGCATGGAAAAAAGATATTCGTTAAGAGAGGCATCTTTTTCTTCAAGAAGTTTGTCTAGTTTCTTGATTCTGGAAGCAACTTCTTTCATTTGGGTTATAAGTTCTTCAGCGTCTTTTTTTGCTTTTTTTTGTCTCCCTATTTTCTCTGATACCCTGTTTCTGAGGTTTCTAAGGTCTTCTACCTCTTGAAGTAGCTTCCTCCTTTGGGAGTCAACCTCAAGCAGAGACTCAAGGTCGAGACCGTTGCCTCGGTCCTTGAGGGCTGTTCCAACCAAGTCGATGTTTTCCCTGATAAATTTCATTTCTAACATATGATTATCCTTACTTAAAGTGTCTGAAGTGAGCTAAAGTTAAGGAATTGGTCTTGGGTACATAACTAATAGCTAAGGAACGTACAATAAATAACTTGAACAAATTAATGTCTTTTTTGCCGTCTTCTTCGTTGCTCGTCGATCACATAACCCGTTATGCTCGCTCCTCGCGCCTTGAATACAACAAAAAATCCTATTAATTTTTGTTCAACTTATTTATCTCCCGTTCCTAACCGCTCACGGGATTACAACGCCCGCTTTACCGCACCACCGAACTGTAAGCGTTACAGGGTGCTGCAGATGCGAGGCGACGGGTACGCAGGCGTACTTCCTGTACTTCAAGTGTCCGGCAACAAAGCAGATGCGGTGCCCTGTGAACGCTTACCTAATAGCTAACCGCTCAACTGTGGGCTCACCGTTTTCTTTTCTGGTCAAAAACATCCGTTTAGGGGTTAATTCTAACAACAAGTCCGTCACGGTTTTCCATGGAGACCCGATTATTAAATGCATCCAACCACAAATGTGTACATGATGTATACCTGTTCTTGAAGAAGGTCCGGGGTTCAGTAACCCGTTTTTATGAATACTTCTAATCCTGCACGCAAGAGTTTTTTTTCTTTTTCCCAAAAATCTGTCGGAGAGCCAACTCAGATGGTGTATGGGTTTTGGTAAATGGTTTGGTGTGGTAAGCGCAATCTTTGCTTGGGAATGACATTCTCTAAAGTGGTTATCCAGATCAAAATCCGGTTCGTCTGTAATCTTAAGAAGGTTTTTCCGTACTCTTGCCATATGCCAATTACATTCTATATCTATTGATAGTTTCATCCGAAGCGGACATGGTTCTGATAGTTCTAATATTTTCAGTTCCAGGGCCTGACAGTTTTACCTCTCCCGGACGATTTTTCAGCCTTGCGTATCGGCACAGGATACTTGCTGCAAGGTCTGCATTGACTTCAGAATATATCTTTCGCCAAAGTCCTGTAGGTCCGGGAACTGCTGTTAGATCGAGCCTGATATCCCCCTTCCTTATCATGGATACAATCTTCGCATTTTCCCTTTCGTCTCTACCAATTACCAGCCAGGATTTGTCAGGCATGAGAAAGTGTTTTCCCCTTTGGGCAAAGACGGAGTCATTAACATCAAACTCCGGCCAAAGCTCGAACATGCGTTTAAATCTTCGGGACAGTATAGGGTCGGCAAGCACACATCCACCGGCAGGAGCCGGATATTCCTTTATTCCATATTTGCAGGCAAGGGCTATCTGGTCTTTTCGTCCTCTGCCGGTCAATCCCAGCAGCCTTGATCGGTCAACAAGCCCCTTGTTTTCTGGGTCTGTGGATGGTAGATGAAGAGCTGAGAGAGGACGTAAAAGCAGTCCATCAGCACCGCTGTCCCGCTCTATTATCCTGAGTGCATCTCTGCGCTGGGACATGGGCCTTTGGCCCAGGACCTCTCCCGTAGCAACAAAGGATGCATTAAATTCTCCAAGTATCTTCATGGCCTCTCGGACCATCAGAATCTTACAGTCAATGCATGGATTTATGTATTTTCCATAGCCATGCTTGGGGTTCTTTACCATTTTAAGGTATACATCAGAGATATCTATTTCCTTAAATTGTATCCCCTGATCGGCAAATACTTTCTTCTTTGAGATCCTTTCTCGTCCTTTGAGTTTATAACCAAAAAATGGCGTAATGAAATAAAGGGCTATGACATGGATCCCCTGCTCCTGAAGGATCTTGCAGGCAAGGATGCTGTCCAGACCGCCGGAATAAAGAACTAGGCAGGTGGGGGAATTGAGTGATTTGGTGATTGAGTGATTAAGTAATTGAGTGATTTGGTGATTGAGTGATTTGGTGATTGAGTGATTTGGTGATTGAGTGTTCATACTGGTTTAAAATAGGGTTCAGATTTTTGGCGAATCCTGAACCTTTGAACCCGCGAGGAGTTTATTGGCATATGCCTTGGCTGTTTCCTTGTCTCCTCCAAGCATCCTCGTGAGTTCCTCAAGGCGCTGGTTTCCTTCTACTTCTCTTATTACAACGGCCGTCTTGTCTCCCTTGACTACCTTCTCTAATGCTATGTGATGATCGCCCTTTGCCGCTATCTGCGGAAAGTGAGTTATGGTGACAACCTGGCCGAAAGAAGATAGTGCCTTGAGTTTAAGGCCCACTTTCTCCGCCACCTCTCCCCCTAATCCGGCGTCTATCTCGTCAAACACAATGGTTTCAATGCCTGCCTGCCGGGCTAGGGCGGCCCTTAAAGCCAGCATTACTCGTGAGAGTTCTCCCCCGGAAGCAATTGACGCCAGGGGACGAAGAGGTTGCCCGACGTTTGAACTGAATAAAAACTGTACCTTGTCAAGCCCCTTGGGTCCCACGTCTGAGGCTATGGGTCTTTCAGTGGCCTGGACATCAACCATAAAATCGGTTTTGGACAGTTTAAGCTCAGATAACTCGGCTTTAATAGTCTTGGAAAGTTTCTTTGCCCCCTGACGTCTTTTTTTGCTCAGATCTATCGCGGCATTTACGAGTTTTTTTTCTTTTTCTTCGAGTCTTGTCTTCAGGTCCTCTATCCGGTTGCCTTTTTCGTAAAGGGTCGCAAGCTTTATCTCAATGTCATTTCGATAGGCCAGGACGTCCTCAATTATTGAGCCAAAGTGCCTTTTAAGCTCCCTGAGTCCATAGATTCGTTCTTCAATCCGTTCCAATTGGGAAAGATCTGTTGGAAGACCATGAATATAATCACGAACAGTCCACACCACCTCTTCTGCCTGATAGGCCACAGAGTCCAGTTCTTTTACGGTCTTTTCCAAGGTGGGATCAAGGTCTGCCATATGTTTAAGGTCCTGCCTGCAGATTGCCAATTTCTCCTGGATCGACCCTTTATCAGCATAAAGGGTCCTGTAGCAGTCATCTCCCAGGTTTCGCAGGGCCTCAGCGGCCTTTAATACCTTGAGTTCCTGCTCTAACCTTCCTTCCTCTCCCGGCTTGGGAGCAATTTTGTCAATTTCCTCCGCCTCCTGCCGGAGCCTGTCCACCTCTTCTGCCATTTTTTCTTTCGTCGCGACTGCCCTTTGGAGATCTGTTTGAAGTCCCTTAACCTCTTGATATAAACTGGTTATCCGGTCCACTTCATATACAAGCCCGGAAAAGCGGTCCAGCCATGGTCCGTGTCTCTCCCGGCGAAGGAGTTCCTGGTATTCATGCTGTCCGGCAAGACTTGCCATGCCTGATACAATTTGCCTCAGGTTCTGAAGGCTCACAATGGCCCCATTTACATATATTCTCCCCCTTCCGGTCTGCGGGACAGTCCTCCTTATGACCAGTTCATCGTCACAGGATATCCCCATATCCTCCAGTTGGTCCCGGATTTCGGGTGAGGCCTCAAACACTGCCTGCACCAATGCTTGCTTTGTCCCGATCCTGATTTGCTGCAAATCAGCCCTGGCCCCCAGGATCAGTTTCATGGCCTGAACAAGTAAGGACTTGCCTGCACCAGTCTCTCCTGTGAGCACAGTAAGCCCGCTTGACAAGCAAAGAGATGCCCTCTCGAAGAGTATAAAATTTTCTAACCCAAGCTCTAAAAGCATAATTTTCTAGAACACAGAATAGTTTGGCATTGGTATTTTACAAGCGAGTTCTTTTATTATATTTTAATATAAATTCCTTAATTTGTTTTAAATATTACCCTATGCTTCTCTTACTAACAACCTGGAGAAATGCCCGGCCATGTTCAATTTTCATAAAATAGCAGAAAACCGGATCAGGGAAGCTATTGAACGGGGGGACCTTGACGACATTAAGGGTAAAGGCAAACCACTGGTCTTTGAAGACGACTCGTCAATACCTCCAGACCTTAGAATGGCATACAAGATTCTCAAGAACGCCGGTTTTATACCCTCGGAGATCCAGGATAAAAAGGAGATCAAAAAGGCAACAGACCTGCTGGAAAGTCTGGAAGATGAACAGGAGCGTTACAGACAGGCCCAGAAAATAAATCTTATGGTGACTAAGGCCAACATGTCATGCAAGAGGCCTATTGACTTGGAAAAGGATCAGATATATTACCAAAAGGTGGTAGAGCGCACTACAGTCAGAAAAAAGTAGAGCTTTTGTAGATATTGACTGGAAAATAGGGCATCTTTCATTTACCAGTTTACACTTTTTTCGAAAAAGCGTGCATTATCGAATTGAATGCCGATGTCGAAACTGGAAATTAGAAATTAGGTAACGCATTTACATCTTTAGTGTTTTTCCCAATTTCCAATTTCAAGTTTCAAATTTCATTGCCAAAACACAAGATCAACAAAGTGTAAACTACTGTTGACTTGTCGTGAAGGATGCCGAAAACAATTATGTTAACCCGCTTAAAGATATCCGGCTTCAAAAATCTTGTGGATATTGATGTCCGTTTTGGGCCGTTTACCTGTGTGGCAGGCGCAAATGGCGCTGGCAAGTCCAAACGGTATCACAATGGCATTTAATTCCCTGATCCTCGGTGGAGCACAGAGTGGCAAGAGCAAGTATGCCTTGAGACTCGGTGAAGAGTATATAAAGGCAACAACTGATAAGGGCACAGCCAAAGGGTTGTATGTGGCCACTGCCCAGCCCCTGGATCAAGAGATGGAGGAAAAGATTCAAAGACACAGATTGGAACGTGGGCCACAATGGGAGACTGTGGAGGAGCCGACAGAGATCCCGAATATTATCCGAAAATGTTCAGGGATATACCCGGTGATTCTTGTTGATTGTTTGACCCTTTGGATGTCAAACCTTATGAGATATAAACCAAATTCTATTGAGCAATCACTCCAGGATTTTTTTGATACGTTCTTGGAAACAACCGGCCCTACAATTATGGTATCAAATGAAATTGGACTCGGCCTGGTGCCGGGTGGAGCTATGGGCAGAAAATACAGAGATCTTGCCGGGCGGCTGCATCAGAGACTTGCCGAAATCTGCGACAGTGTGATCCTCGTTGTGGCAGGACTGCCTTTGGAATTGAAAGGAAATAGCAATAAGTGAAACAAAAACTTGAGGAACTTCTGCGATCAATTGATCCGATTGACTACAGTCAAGAACGCAAGATTCAGTCTCGCCTTGACAACCTGACCAAGCCCAAAGATAGCCTGGGCCGGTTAGAAGAGCTTGCAAAAAAATATATCCTGATTAACGGAAACCTGCGGCCCTCTCTTCCCCAAAAAACTGTTTTAGTATTTGCCGGAGACCACGGGGTAACTGAAGAAGGCGTGAGCGCCTTTCCCAAGGATGTTACTTTTCAGATGGTTCACAACTTCCTTTCAGGTGGCGCAGGGATAAACGTCCTTGCACGGCATATTGGCGCTGAGGTCATGGTGGTGGACATAGGGGTGGATTACGATTTCCCTGAACTGGCAGGATTAATCCGCTGTAAAGTGGCCCACGGGACCAGGAATATGGTCAGGGAACCTGCATTGACCAGAGAAGAAGCCATTTCGGCAATTCTAAAAGGTGCGGAATTGGCAGAAAAAGCCATCTCAGAGGGGACTACTATCCTTGCCACTGGAGAAATGGGAATCGGCAATACGACCCCTGCCAGTGCCCTCACGGCCGTGTTTTGTGACAAGGCTGTGCGAGACGTAACCGGCAGGGGAACAGGGATCAGTAACGAGGCATTGTCGCACAAGACAGAAATTATCGAAAAGGCCCTTGAAAGGCACAGACTGGATCCCAAGGACCCTGTCGGGACGCTTGCTGCAGTGGGTGGTCTTGAAATCGCGGCAATATGCGGAGTCATCCTGGGTGGAGCCTCAAAAAAAATACCAGTGGTAGCGGACGGCTTTATTTCTACTGCCGGTGCCCTTGTAGCCCATAGTCTGCAACCCTTGGTCAGAGACTATCTGTTTGCCTCTCACCAGTCAGTCGAGTGCGGTCACAGGATTCAGCTCGAACACCTTGGGCTGAAGCCCGTCCTGGATCTTGATCTCCGCCTTGGGGAAGGCACCGGAGCAGCCTTGGCAATGGGACTCATAGAGGCCGGCCTCAAGATATACCTTGAGATGGCCACATTTGATGGAGCACAGGTCTCATCCGGGGAAACGTAATCATTCACTTCCCCCCCTGACAGCCAACAGCCTTTTTCGGGTTTCAAAGCACAATCTGTTGAGAATACGTCTTTTGGTGCAACCTTGTCCGCGGTTGAAACCCGAAAAAGCCTGTCGGTTGCCAGGGAGTGTGAACGGTTACGGGGGGAAACCGTGTCGAATCTTTAGACTCTCCGGATTTATTTGTTTAAAAAGGAGGATTGCCTGTCTTGACAATTTTGAATTCGCACGCATTATATAACCCGACAGTATAGGAATTTCCATTTTTTTGACAGGATTGACAGGATAAAAAAATAATAAGAAATCCTGTTGATCCTGTAAATCCTGTCAAAAAAAGTCCTGCCGAAGGCGGCTAAGTTCAATACGCAAAGTTTTTTAACAGCGACGATAGTCACTTTTTTTTCGATGACAGACATGCTTACACTGCAAAAATCTTGAAATCTGTTTTCCATTAAAAACCGGAGGTATCCAGATAAATGACCACCAGGACCGAAACCCATGAATTCAAGACTGAAGTAAAACAGTTGCTGAACCTGATCATCAACTCGCTATATTCAAATAAGGAAATTTTCCTGAGGGAGCTGATCTCCAATGCCTCGGACGCCATCGACAAGCTGCGCTTCAAGGCCCAGACCGAGGAGGAAATTCTGGGAAATGACACGGAATTCAGCATCCGAATCGAACTGGACAGGATCAAAAATACGCTGACAGTTACGGACAACGGCATTGGCATGACTTACGACGAGGTGTTGGAAAATATCGGCACCATTGCCCAAAGCGGCACAGGGGCCTTCCTCGAAGCCATGGCGCAAATCAACAAAAATGACACCCTTACTCCGGAGCTGATCGGTCAGTTCGGCGTCGGCTTTTACAGCTCCTTTATCGTGGCCGAAAAGGTGACGTTGCTGACCATGGCCGCAGGCGCGGACAAAGCAGTGCGCTGGGAATCCCAGGGGGACGGGAAGTTTACCATCACCGAAGCTGAAAAAGACAGCCGTGGGACGGTCATTACCCTGGAACTGAAAAAAAGGGAAGAAGGCGAACCGGACTTTACAGACGAGTGGACCATCCGCAGTATCATCAAGCAGCATTCCGATTTCGTAGCCTATCCTATCCTCATGGACGTGGAGAAGGACGAACCGATTCCCGATAAAGAACAACTCAAGGACAAAGACAGCAAACCCATCGGGGAGACCACCCGCAAGGTTGTAAAAACCGAAACGCTCAACTCCATGAAGGCGATCTGGTCCAAAAACAAAAAGGACATCGACGACAAGGAGTACGAGGAGTTCTACCGGCACATCAGCCACGACTGGCAGCCGCCGCTGGAAAAGCTGCACCTGAAGCTGGAGGGCACCACTGAATATTCAGCCCTGCTCTACATCCCTTCCCAGGCGCCGCTTGATCTTTTTTCCCAGACATTCAAACACGGGGTGCAGCTCTACTGCAAACGCGTTTTCATTATGGACGACTGCAAGGAGCTGATGCCGGAATACTTACGTTTCGTTAAGGGGGTGGTGGACGCCCCGGACCTAAACCTCAATATAAGCCGGGAAATCCTGCAGCAGGATCGACTGGTGCGCAACATCCGGCGGAATCTGGCCAAAAAAATCCTGGATCTGCTGAAGAACATGGACCCTGAGAAATACGAAAAGTTCTGGGAGGAGTTCGGCGCTGTCCTCAAGGTCGGGGTGCACACGGATTTGGATAACAAAGACAAGATCGCCGACCTTCTATGCTACAAGACCACCAAATCCGACGGCAAGTGGCGGTCGCTTCAGGACTACGTTGCCGGTATGCAGCCGGACCAGAAAGAGATTTACTACATCACCGGCGAGAACCTGCCGGCGGTGATCCACAGCCCTCTGCTCGAGCAGCTCAAATCAAAGAACTATGAGGTCCTGCTGATGACCGACCCGGTTGATGAATGGGTGACCCAGACCCTGACCGAATACGACGGCAAGCCGCTCAAGAGCGCGGAAAAGGGCGATCTGGACCTGGACAAGGTGGACGAAGATAAAAAAGATCGGTATAAACCCCTGTTTAAGCATATCCGGGCGCAATTGGAAGACACCATCAAGGAGGTGCGTCCGTCTACGCGCCTCACTAATTCGGTGGCCTGTCTGTCCGGCGACACCTATGATCTGAGCGGTTATATGGAAAAAATCCTCAAGGCCTCTGGTCAGAAGACACCTGAGAACAAGCGCGTGCTGGAACTCAATATGGCCCATCCGGTGATGGAAAAAATCCACGCCATGTTCGAAAAGGACAAAAGCGACGCGCAACTCAACGACTATATTCATCTGCTGCTGGATCTTGCGGTCATCGGCGAGGGCGGCAAGGTGGATGATCCATCCAGGTTCTCCAAGCTGGTCGGAAATCTGATGGCGGAGGCATAATCTCTTAATAGCCGGAGCAGACATTCATCTCTTTGCCCCCCTTGCATGAAATCGAGCGTTGCCTGGGCTATCCTTTAAGAGTCAAAGGCAGACTTGACCCCTTTTCCTTTTCTTTGCGGCCCTGCCCAGGATGGGCAGGACAGTTTGGTTTTATGTTTCTTCCCGTTTTGGCAATGTCTTCAGTCCTGCAGCAGAAAGAAGCGCTATCAGTGCAATCAAACCCCACTGATTGAGGGTGGGAATCGCAGTAGGGGCTTGCCCTTTTGTATCCCCTGCCAGGATTGGCTCGCCCGAGTCTTCCCATGCCCAGTCTATTATGGTCCCATTGGTGCTGGCGGCATTTGACTCAAACTGAATCCAGCCATATTTCGTGCCTGCTGCCGTATTAAACCTGACACCGATATAGCCCCTCTGGCCGACAAAATTCCCAGAAGTGGCGTAAATTCCTGCGAGGGTATTCCAACCTGTATTCCAATAGTAATTTGCCGCCGTCAAACCAGGCCTTATGGTGTAGTTGGCAGGCAGATTGGCGGGATCATGATTAACGGTTTCATCTATATGACCCCTTCCGCTCGCATCGCTGTTTATTCCAATAGAATAAGAAAAAGAAAAAGAAAAGCTGAAGTCATCGTTTCCATCGCTGTTCATGTCCAGAGCATAAAGGGGATTACCTAAATCTATCCCGATGTTCTGTGGTCCGCTGTAGTGGACAGCGGTCTGGGCAGCCGCCGGCACCACAATCAAGGCGCCTGCGGCAGCCGCCGTGTACGCCTTTAGCCGTTTGTCAAATGGTTTTTTCTTTCTTTTTGCCATGCTCAGTCCTCTTCTAATCAAGTTGTTGTCAGGACATCCATTGCTTAAGACCGGTTCACAAACATACTTAATGTTTACCTGTCTTGCCCTTTACCTATCACCTCTGCCCTTTGCTATCTGCTTTTTACCTCTTTCCTCCCCTGCCGTTTAAGCAAAGGCTCCACCGCCTCTGCCATCTTTTTTTCATCAAGCCATCCTCCCAGAAAGGCATTTATCCTGCCGGCAGTTTCAGCAGGCACTGCCAGTGCCCTGTTGTAGTCAACAGAAAGCGTGGGTATATCCCGGGCGGAGAGCGTTCGTTTTATCTGTCTGATCTGTTCGCTAAAGACCTTTCTAATACCTTCATCCGAGAGTTTTGCCGGTCTCTTGCCTTGGCGTTTGAGCATTGAACCCTGCGAGCCGGTGACCTCGTCCAAATTACGTTCCATAAATACAACTCGATAATCAAGCCCTTCCTTTCCGGGTAGGTGCCTTAAAAGCTGCGCAATAATCTTGATAGCCCTGCCCTTTGCATCGGAAAGCCAGGAAGCATCTCTCTGTAACTGCTTGGCTTTTTGAAATTCAAAGTAACCCCTGGGGTTGTCCTCGTCAGCCCTTCTCGTATTGTCGGTAAGGGCGGAAAGCCCTCCCCGTGTGAGCATCTGCATCATCATGGATGTGCCTGAGCGGGGAAGGCCCGAGACAATAACCACCGTATTTTTCAGGTCCACGGGGCCCTGTGGATCCGTGTCTTCAGATGAGGAAACGCCAGTCTGATCAGAGGTAATAGAAGTCCGGGCCGCGGTTTCTTTGTCCAGGCCGGGGATCGGCTTGCCTTTTTTCAGGGCATGTATCCGCTTTTTTGCCTCCTTTGCCAGGCGATTGTGTCTTTCCGCTTTTGCATCATCCTTGAGGCGGTTCTTGTAGATGTAGCTGAGCCTGTGGTGCGCCTCCGGGTAATTGGGACTTTGAGAAATTGACAGTTTCAGTGCATTAATTGCCTCATATACCTTTCCCATACGGTGAAGGGCGACACCGAGCAAAAAATGCCCCTTTGGATTGTGAAATCGAAGCCCCACAGCAGTGAGGGCTGCTCCTGCCGCTGCACTGCTATTCTTCATTTGAAGGCAGGTTCGGCAGAGACCAAGGTGTGCATCGGCGTTTTCCGAGTCAATCGCGAGCGCCCTTTCAAAACTGTCCTTGGCATCCTTCCATCTCTTCATTTTCAGGTATACATCCCCCAGCCTGTTGTGCAGGGCTGCTTGCCGGTTGTCGGCCTTTTCAGCAGTCTTCAGGTGGACAAGGGCCTGGTCTTCGTCACCTTCTTCAAAGAGAAGCGAGCCCATGAGAAATTCCATGGCATAGGGGTTTCCGGATGCCCTGGTCCTGAGTTCGCGCAGTTCACGCTGCTCTTCCGCGGTGAAATCCCCGGGCCGGGTATCCTTGTGCTTTTTGCCGAACTCTCTGAGTTCCCTGGTCGATTTGACAACATCTTCCTTTTTCCGCCTGAAAATCTCATCAAGCAATGATCTCGCTTCCGTTACGCGGCCCAGGGCCTGAAGGCAGGTAACGAGCTGTGTACCGAACCGGTGTTGATCCGGCCATGTTTCAAGCAGGTTTTTCAGGATAGGGACGGCTTCAACATAAAGGCCTGCGTCCATGTATGAGCGGGCAACATTGTAATCTAACTCGCACAGGCTCTGCTGTGCCGCCTTTTCCCTGTTTTCGTCCGGTTTTTCAATGTATCCCAGTTCTACTAATTGATCTATTGCCTCCTTTGCCTCAACAGGGTCAATCTTTCTGCCTTCCGGGTGGCTTCCATCGTTTCCGGGGATCGTATCCCAGCTAGAGACAGTTTCGATCTTTGGTGGGTGTTCAAAGATGTTTACAAGGGGTTTGCCGTCCATATCTTCTCCGACCGGCAGACCAAACAGCGTTAGTACTGTCGGGCAGATATCAAGCAGGCTTGCGCCGTAGATGATCTCGTCCTTTTTTATACCGGGACCCTTTATCGCAAAAATGCCGTAGGGCCGGTGCTGGACAGCGGGTCCGGCAGGCTCTGCCGGGATGTGTCGGGGCCTGAGATGGTCCGAGTGGAACCCGTGGTCGGACACCAACATTACCGTGCTGTCATCTCCTGCCTTGTCCAGGAGCGTACCGAGCATGATATCGTGGTAGATATAGCCGCTTTCCACAATATGTTTGTAGAGTTCATAGTCTTTTTCATTGACCCATGGGAGACGGGGCGGGTGATAGTTAATGAAGCCATGGCAGAAATGGTCGATTGAGTCAAAATAGACGGCCGTAAAATTCCACTGTTCATGGTGCAGAATGGCTGTTGCGGCCTTGTTGATGGTGGTGCAATCGGCGATGATTTTTGCGAGGCTTTCAATTCTGTGGTTCTTTTCCTGGTCTATCTCAGCAAGGCGGGGCACAAAGTTCATGATAAGCCCCGTATCAAGTTCCTGCGGGTGGACACGTAATGCAGCGAGATTCCTTATCAGCCGTTCAGGGTGGACAGTACCCGGCCTGACTGGCCAGGGTTCCCCGTGGGGCGCTATTGCCCTTTGATAATGATTTGAGACCATTACCCCGTTTATAGGTTCTGCAGGATGCGAAGGCCACCAGCCTATGACATTAGATTTTTTCCCTGACTGGCCTAATATATTCCAGATGGCCTTTGTTTTTCGGGAAATGTTGGTAATTGGCCGTACCCCGCCGGAGTGCGGGTCAGGTTCGATAAAGCCGCGTATGCCGTGTTTAAATGGACGTTTTCCCGTTGCAATTGATGTCCAGAGCATGGGAGAGAGTGCAGGGTAAAGCGTGGCGAGATTGCCGATCACCCCTTGCTCAACAAATTTCGCCAGATTCGGCATCTTCCCGGTATCAATGAGCTGGTGAATAATCTTCCAGTCAGCGGCATCCCATCCTATCAATAATACTTTGTTGGTCGTTTTTTTTAATCCCATACATTTTCGAAAAGCTCTTTCCTGAGAAATCAAATCACCGAAACCTCGCTGATAGGCTGACAGGAAATCGTTTTTTGCTATTTGGACTGAAACGGCGCTCCCAAGCACCACATATTAATTTCTATAGCATTATTGGAAGCTACAGGTCAAGAAATTTTTAATGTACCGTAAAAAAAGAAATAATCTTAATATGTTAATGGTTCTCGACCTAAATTGAGAAAGCGAAATTTAGGGTTTCCGTTCAGGCATTAGTTAGCCAGAACACCTCTTCGAGTTTAGCCGTATTCAAAATTGTGTCTGAACGGCTTTTTCGTTCAGGCACTGGGTAGTGCAGGCATAAGCAGAGTGGTTGTGAATGGACTCAAAGTTTTCCGCCTCAACAGCAAACCATGTAACTCCCTTCAATACTTTAAGACCTTGGCATACGGTCCTTACTACGTCTTCTACAAACATCGGCCTTTCATAGGCCCTTTCCGTAACGAATTTTTCATCAGGTCTCTTGAGCACTGAATAGACTTCTGAAGAAGATGCCTTTTCTACTTCTGTAATTACGTCCTCAAGCCATAAAAAACAATCAAACCTGACCCATGCCCTAACCTCTCCCCTCTGGTTGTGAGCACCGTAATCAGATATCTCTTTTGAGCACGGGCATACAGTAGTAATGGGCACACTGACCACTAACATCATATCAAATTGATCGGTCAGGGTGCCATAGAGACCACAGCTATATTCCATAAGCCCGGGGGTCTTGGTCACTGGTGCCTGCTTTTCTATGAAATAGGGGAAATCCACCTCAAGGTGGGCCTCCTGTGAGTCCAGACGGTTTTTCATCTCAGTGAGAATCTTGGCAAAGGTCTTGACATTAATTTCCCTGCGATACTCATTCAGGATTTCAACAAAACGGCTCATGTGTGTCCCCTTAAATTGGTGGGGCAAATTCACATACATGTTGACATTGGCCACTGTCTGTTGAGTGCCTTTTGCTTTATCAAGGACAGTTATTGGGTAACGGATATTCTTTATACCCACCTTGCGCAGAGGAATTTGCCGATTGTCAGGCAAGTTTTGCACATCCGCAAGTGGAGGAAATGTATTGATCATGTCATCTGTTCCAGTATGTCTAAAAGATCCCGGGCTGATTTCCCAAACGTGGAGCTGGCCTCATAGATCGGCACCCCTGCCCTTTCAGCCTCCCTGACCTTGTCTGAGCCAAGAAAGACACCTATGGGTTTGACGCCTAAGTTCTCCTGTATGTAGTTCAGGTCTTCCTGGCCACGTATCTGATTGGCCACTATTTCAAGATGATTTATTTGCAAATCTTTCCCCAGGGCCAATATTTTGTTCGCGGTCTCAAGACTTCCCCTATAAGGCTGAATTACTACCAGCAGGTGATCAACACTGGCAATCGTGCCCCGGCCCAGATGTTCAACTCCTGCTTCCGTATCAACGACTATGTCCTCATCCTTAGAAAGGAGCAAGGTATTCAAAAGGGTCCTGAGCACTGCATTTTCAGCACATGCGCATCCTGCCCCTCCCTGTTGAATGGCCCCGAGCACCATGAGCTTGATGTTTCCCTTCTGCCTCATAAAACGCTCAGGGAGATCGCTTACCCTTGGATTTAACCTGTAAAAAGAGCCGTCTCTCTCGGATCTTTCCTGAATAAGCTCTCGCATCTCCGCAATCGGGCGGATATCCTCTGCCTGCGGAAAATCAAGGGCTCTCGCAAGATGTGGACTTGGATCCGAATCAATCGCGAGCACCTGCCTACCCCTGTCTGCCAAGGCCTGAACAAGAAAGGCACTGATGGTGGTTTTACCCACGCCGCCTTTGCCGCTTACTGCTATTTTCACAGGATATTCTCCCATCTAGTGTCTGAACGAAAAGGCCGTTCAGACACAATTTTGAATTTAAAAAAAAGTAACATTAGGCATCCTTCATGCGGTTCAAAAAATCCGTCTTAAGCCACAGTACTAAAGGTCAGAAAAATCTCCAAGCATATCTATCAGCAAAGTAACCACAGAAACCATTTGAGCCTTTCCAGTCATTTGTCGTTATAGTATTATGTATCTGAAAGTACAGGAACATCAAATATGGTGCGTGTTTAATGTCCAATAAAACCAAATCAAGGGCCAAAAATAATAATTCAGACCGGAAAGGGGCCTTACTCCAGGAAATACTGGGGCTTTTTCTCCTGGCAGGTGCTATGTTCGCCTGCGCTTCTTTACTGAGCTATTCCCCTGGGGACCCCTCCCTTAGCCATTATGAGCTTAAAGGTTCCAGTAACTGGATGGGGCCTGTAGGGGCCAACTTGGCAGCTTTTTTTATGGAAACGCTGGGGTTTGCTTCATGGTGGATACCAGTAATCCTTATAGTTATGGCATGGTCTCTCTTCTCTTCAAAAAAAGATCAACTCCCTTCGTTCCCGTTGTTGATCTTTGGTTGGACAACTATGCTTCTATCCACAAGTATGGCCTTTGCCTTATCGTCTACGACCGGCGAAGGCACTGCCGTCATGCCCAATGCCGCGAGTGGAGGAATTGTAGGCCTCAGCCTTACTGCTTTTCTTATCAACTGGGTCGGAGAATGGGGAACTATATTGTCCGGCGTGGTCCTGTTCATCACCGGCCTATTGGCTGCAACCACATTTTCCCTGGCAAATATTTGGCCGGCTATCTCTTCAATTAAAGAGCGCGGTCTTTTTCAACGAACCAAGGTTCAAAAGCCCCCTGGTCGGAACATGAAACAGACCTCAGCAAAAGACGCCTACCTTGAAGGCCCTGTACGGGATATTCCCAAGATTACCGAGTCTCGGAGAAATTCAGGCGCAAAGGGACAAGATGCTAAAGGGCAAGAGCAATCAAAGTTTCAAATAAACCCGGTCGCAGGGGATTTTTCTCTGCCGCCCTTGACATTACTGAATGACCCGCCGGAAGAAAATGAGGAAACAGACAAAGAGATCTATCTCTCTAATGCCAGGTTACTTGAGAAAAAACTTCTGGACTTTGGAGTTGCCGGAAACGTTGTAGAGATATGTCCCGGACCGGTTGTTACAATGTACGAATATTCACCTGCTCCGGGGATTAAGATCAACAAGGTGGCCTCTCTTGCTGATGACCTGGCCTTGGCCCTCAGGACCCACAGTGTCCGGATAGTTGCGCCTATTCCCGGCAAGGCGGTTATCGGTATCGAGTTGGCAAACACAACCAGGCATATAATCTATTTAAAGGAAATCCTTTCGAGCAATATTTTTCAAAAAACCGGGGGAAGGCTTCCTCTGACTCTTGGACAGGATATTGTGGGTCAGCCTGTGGTTACAGACCTCACCAAAATGCCGCACCTGCTGATCGCCGGCGCTACAGGTACCGGGAAAAGTGTAGGGCTTAATGCCATGATCTGCTCTCTTCTCTATGGCCATCACCCGGACAGGCTGAGGTTCCTTATGATAGACCCCAAGAGGATAGAGCTTTCCCTCTACGACGGGATTCCTCACCTTTTGCATCCGGTTGTAAGCGAACCCAAAGAGGCCACAAGGGCCTTGAGGTGGGCGGTGATGGAGATGGAGCGTCGCTATAAGCTCCTTGAAGAGGCCCAGGCAAGAAACCTCCAGGGATACAACAAAACCGCCGAAGAGCCCCTTCCCTACCTGATAATCATTATAGACGAGCTGGCAGACTTGATGATAGTCTCCTCCAAGGAAGTGGAGTCAGCAATCACACGTCTTGCCCAGATGGCAAGAGCCGCTGGAATTCATCTCATCGTGGCTACTCAGAGGCCGTCAGTTGATGTACTTACAGGTCTTATCAAGGCAAACTTCCCGGCTCGGATTTCCTTTAAGGTCTCATCCAAAGTGGATTCCCGGACCATACTGGACGCTATGGGAGCTGAAAGGCTCCTCGGAATGGGAGACATGCTCTTTCTACCTCCAGGATCTTCCGCTCTGGAGCGCATCCACGGGGCCTATGTATCTGAAAAGGAAATAGTCCGGGTAGTGGAGTTCCTTAAGGCCCAGGGTGAGCCCGACTATGACCAGACGGTGACTGAACCAATCCCCGGAGAAGAGGATTCTGAGACATCAGGTCCCGGCGGGGAGTCGGTTGACGATAAATATGACGAGGCCGTTGAGATGGTCACACAGACCGGCCAGGCATCCATATCCATGCTCCAGCGCAGGCTGCGTGTGGGCTACAACCGGGCAGCCAGAATGATAGAACAGATGGAGCATGCCGGGGTGGTGAGCCCCACAGACAACATGGGACGCAGACACGTCCTTGTCCGCAAATACGAATAATCTTATGCATGCCGAACTCATCATCAACGTCACTCCATGGGAAACAAGGGTCGCCTTATTGGAAAACAGCTCTGTTGTGGAATTCCACGTGGAGCGCGTAGCTGAGCGGGGATATGTGGGAAATATCTATAAAGGACGTGTTGTAAGGGTCCTTCCCGGGATGCAGGCCGCCTTTGTAAACATTGGGCTCGAACGTACGGCTTTTTTATATGTGACGGATGTCTACGACCATCTTTCCGAGTTTGAATTGTTGCTTGGTAGGAGCGAGGACGAGGAAAACCATTTAGCACATTTTACCGCTGAGGAAGATCGCCCTCTGCACTACACCCCACCATCTTTCAGGATAGAGGACCTGCTTCACGAAGGTCAGGAAATCCTGGTCCAGGTAGCCAAGGATCCCCTGGGAAGCAAGGGCGCCAGGGTCACTTCCCACATCTCATTCCCAGGCAGACACCTGGTGCTCATGCCGACCATGAATCACATGGGGATCTCTCGAAGGATCGAAGACGAATCTGAGCGTAAACGTCTAAAAGAAATGATAGATTCACTGCGTCCAAATGGTTTCGGATTTATAGCCAGAACAGCAAGTGAAGGCGCTACTGCGGAAAACATCCAGGCCGAGATGGATTTTCTCCTTCACCTCTGGACAAATATCCAAAAAAGGGCTGAAAGCCTTCACTGCCCGAGTCTTGTCTATGAAGACCTGGATATTACCCTCAGGGTAGTAAGGGATCTGTTTACGTGTGATGTAAAACGGCTGGTGGTTGACTCAAGACCCGCCCATGAGCGCATTCTGGCCTTTGTTGAGACCTTTGCCCTTCACCTCCGGCCCAGTGTTGAACTCTACGAGCAGTCAATGCCTATCTTTGATGCCTTTGGCATTGAAGTAGAGTTGTCAAAGGCCCTTCGTAAAAAGGTATGGCTGAAATCCGGCGGAGACATACTCATAGAGACCACGGAGGCACTCATAGCCATAGACGTTAACACAGGAAAATATGTAGGAAAACGTCACCTGGAGGACACTATTCTTAAGACAAATCTTGAAGCGGCCAAGGAGATCGCCTATCAGCTCCGCCTCAGAAACATGGGCGGTCTGATCATAATCGACTTTATAGATATGGAAAATGCCGCAAATAGAGAAGATGTGTTTAAGACCCTCAAAGAGGCCATTAAAAAGGACAGGAGCAAGACCAATATCCTGCGAATATCAGAAGTCGGCCTCATCCAGATGACAAGAAAGCGAAACAGGGAGAACCTGCATCATGTACTCTGCGAACCCTGCTTTTACTGTGACGGGACAGGGGAACTCAAATCCAAAAGGACCCTGTGCTACGAAATTTTCTACCGAATACAGCGAGAGACAATACATGATGACAGCACCAGCATACATGTCCTTGTCCATCCCAAGATAGGAGAAATGCTCTTTAAGGAAGAGGCCCACAATATGGAACTATTGGAAAAATCCCTTAAGAGGGAAATCACCATTGTCTCAAAACCTGAGTTTCACCTGGAACAGTATAAAATTAAATACCTGTGAGGAACAAAATGGCCTTTGAACCTAATGCATTACCAACACTGATTGGAAGTCTGCCCCTCTCGGACCACCAGGAAGCCACCAGGCTTATTCTGGAGTATATGCCTGAAATTCCGCTATGGGCCCAGCTACCCGGGTATCCGGAGGAAAGGCTCCTTTCCCAGTTTACAGAAGGTCTTCCCGGAATACGGGGAGAGGGAGATTCCCTCCATTTTGATACAGAAGATCCGGCTTTTGAGCAGGAGCTCCTCTCCTTCTATGAACAGTATCTGGGGGTTAGTGAGGCAGGTTTGCCTCTGAGACAATCCGTTTTTGCTTTTTCCGACAGAACAGGACGCGGTTTCAAGGCATTTCTTGAAGCGATCCCGCAGGCCGGCTCCAAGCCCATGGCCCTCAAAGGCCAGATCACAGGGCCCTTTACCATGCTGAGCGGCCTTAAAGACAAGTCGGGTCGCCTGGCCTTCTTCAATCCTCAACTCCGTGAAGTGATAGTCAAAGCCATCACCCTCAGGGCCGGATACCAGGTAGAAGAGATGAAAACCCTGGGCCATGAGGTCATCCTGTTCCTGGATGAGCCTGCGCTTGCTGGATTCGGGTCCTCTGCCATGGTCGGCGTTACAAAGGAAGATGTAATTACTGACCTGACCGAGGTGATTGATACTGTACAACAGGCAGGCGGCATCTCAGGTATTCATGTATGCGCAAACACGGATTGGTCCGTGATCCTGGAAACTCCGGTGGATATCCTGAGTTTCGATGCCTATGGCTTTTTCGACCGCATAGTCCTCTATAAGGAACAACTGTCGGATTTTCTGAAAAAAGGAAAAATAATCGCATGGGGCATGGTTCCCACATTAAACGAAGAAGACCTGAAAAAAGAAGATGTTTCAAGTCTAAAGACCCTGTGGGACGAGGATGTAAAACAGTTAGGCGTAAATCCGGATATGGTAAAGAGACAGGCGCTTATCACTCCAAGTTGTGGCACAGGTCTCCTGTCTCGTGAGCTCTCTATCCGTGTCCTGATGCTTACAAGGGATCTTTCAAGGGCCATAAGGGCGTAAGCGTTCACAGGGCACCGCGATGCACAAATAAATGCTGAATGCTGAATTAAGGTAAATTAAGCGTTTAGCAATTAGCGGTTAGCATTAGTTAATGATTATCGGTCTGCCGCCCTGACAAGCAGGATGTTCTGCTATTACATTTTTCGGTGGTCGTTAAGTCTCAACGGATACATAACGATAATGAGAGCAACCGCGCTAAACGCTGATGGCTGACAGCTAAACGCTTAACTTAGGTTAATCCCAACCTGGGGGCGGGTTTGGACAACGTAATATTGACCTTTTGAGTAAGCACCTTCGATGTCCTGTGGAAAGCCCATAGCTTTCTCAACAACTGTGCCGATATTAGCTACAGTGATTAAAAAATCCTTTCTAAAATCTTCATTCCCCACAAGCGCTTCGCGTGTGTAATCCATGGCAATTTTGACTGACGGCTCCAACATTATGCTGTCGTAAAGACCAGCACCGGCATAACCAGCCAGATCTTCCCCATTGGAATCCGAACGGAAGATCAGGCCGCTGCCGAAAAAAGCAACGCTTTTGCTCGGGAAAGCCAGGAGTTGTGGTTCATCTTTTCCCTTCCTGCTGGTGAAGCTGAAGGCCTTTCCGGGATAATTGCCTACCAATGTCTCTCCAAGACCCGGGACCACCTCGGCATAGATCTCGTCCCTGTTGCCTGTAGAGGGGTTGACGGTATGGATCACAAAACTGTAATCCGCTTTGACCACCTCTTGAATGAGCACTGCCATAAAGAGATCCGCATGGAGAATCCCTCTTGTCCTGCGGCTCAAATATGCCCTTTCGTTCCATTTGGAGCCCCATACGCCTTTGATACATGTCCAGGCATCTTCCCAGCTTGCGGGCCATGGAAGCCCTGCCTCATCCATCACCCCATGAAGCTCAGAGACCAGCTCATCAGGTGCCTTGAGACCCAGAATGGTTTTACGGAGTTCACTCAGTACCTCTCTATCCACCTTCTCAGCATTTTTATCTATTCGCAGTACCAGTTCATTATAATTTGCGGCAATTTCCTTGTTGTTTTTTTCGGCAAGTACCTTTTCAAAGCCCCCGAACGGCATGGCCACTGAATTGGGAAGACCTATCCATTCCGGCAACCTGCCCTGCAGATGCCTCAGGTTGTTGGATTTGCCCCCGACGGTTTTCTGATTGAACTTACTTGACGATACGGCATAAGCAGTGAAGCAAGGCCGGGATATCCGTGGAACCGGCAGGACACGCTGCGAAGTAATGCCCGGATCTCCGGGACCCTTTTTGAATATTACATCACCGGCTACATTTACGCTTAAGCTGAGAAGGTGTCCACTGAAAGACTTCAGACGCCTGATTATATCAGGGTCGTAGCAAACGGCAAATAGCACATTGGCATTTCTGGCCCGGATCGCAACATGGGATACTATGTCGGTCAAGTCCGGTGTGATGACAGCAATCACATCTTTGGGGATTTCTTCCTCTCCTGCGACCTTGTCGGCAATAATGACTGTGGGTCGAGCAAAATCCTTGCCCTGAACGGACCTTAAGTCGGAGACAACCTCCACTTGTCCTGTGCCTTGGCCCTGGCCGATCACCTGCCAACTGCCGAGATGGGCATCTCTACGCAATATCGGATCTATCTGACGTAAAAGCATCGAAAGGGCGAAAATAGGTTTGCCTCGCACCACTTCCTCACTGAAGAGGGAAATAACCCACGATTCGGCGCGAAAGGCCTCGCCGAGAAATTCGGCCTTGGGCTGAAGGACTCGGTAATAATGGTCGATTGCAGCGCCCAAGGCACGTGTAAGACGATCGAGTACGGCCCGGGATTGGAGTGCCCAATCTTTTCCGGAATGGGGCATCCTCCTGATATGCTTCCACTGGTGAAGACAGTATGTAAGCTCGTCATTGCCTTTTGAAATAAGGAGATTGTCCAGCACCATTGCGATCAATTCCACCAGTTGATCAGCGCTGAGATGCAAATGAAGACTCCGTTCCACCACAACGCGCAGAAAATTCTCCAAAGCCAGATCGAGGAAGAGCAGGTCCCGTACAACATTTGAACTGCCTTGCAATTGTGTTTTAAGGCGTCGGCGTGCCTCAGTAATCTTTTCAATAAGCATGCAGGCATCAATAGTGTCACGATGCGCCCAGATAAAGTCCATCAGGCCATGCATTCCTGAATCGAATAGATATCTGGCGGCGTAGATGGCAGTGCCGAGATCAGTACCGGAATGAACGGCCTTGAGAATCCCCAGGAAATGCTCTAACTCATGAATTAAGGGGTCTTTTATAGACGGGACAAAATCAGGGTGAGATATGATTGGGCGCTCGAAGCTCTCAAGCCTTTCTTTTGTAATCCCACCTGCTTCGAGTATCTTATAAAATAAATCCAGATTACCATTATTGTTTAAGAACCCCAGATAGGCCTCACAGATGACAACATCATCAGGAGTGGTGTTATTGTGAAGTTTCTGGTGCCATTCCTCCATAAAATGTCCGGAGACCTCTTTTATATGGAGGCGATGCATGATGTTTAAGACCTCATCGCGGATTCGTTGTCCTTCACCACCTCGCCCCATAGTGGTCAGCATCAGACGGATGTACTCACGCCCTTCCGGCTCTTCTTTCGTGTACTGGTCAGCAAGCCTGAGCGTCAGGCGGTCCTCGGCATGGCTCAATTCTCTGGGCTGGGTGTTGTAGTTTCGCTGCCAGTCCAGTTGTCTGATGGCGGAAAAACGCAGCCATATAAATATAAGCGCCAGCCCCTCCATGTTGTTTCTGACTCTGTCCAGCAGGTCGTAACATAGGTTGAAACGATGCATCAGTGTCCAGGAATTGCGGCTCATTTCCTTTTCAATGATCTCGTCGGCGATCACTGTGAGTTCAGGATGGCCCAAAGACACCTCATTTTCTGAAGGAACAGCAAGCGGGATTCGGTAGTTCCGGCCGAGGTTATTGTCCCAGCGCTCTTCCTCGGGAAAATAGAGAACAAAAACCAAAAAAGAAAAATCCAATTTCCGATCCAGTCTTATAACGATTCCGCCGGCAGCATCTTTCTCTGCAAAAGGGGTCTGAATGGCTTGCCAGCCAAATGCCTTGCTGCCCTCAGGCCAGACCGAAATTGGAGGCATCTTCCAGGGTGTTTGAACATGGTGACAAAGCCCCCAATGCAACAGACACTTCTTATAGTCTTTCTGCCCGATGGAGATTTCGACCCAATCATCCATAATGCGTTTTTCCACAAGCAACTCAACGCCGCTTTTTGCAGTAATCTTTTCTGTTATGGTCATTTATGATTACACCTTTCCGGTCTTGACACTTTTTATGAAATAAGGACTTTGAAAATTGGTGAGTTTTCTCAGTGTAATTGTTCACTCCCTGACTGCCAAGGAGCATGAACGGTCACATCATAGTCACTCACGCCATGGCACGTTCTCTGAGTTCTTTAATCCTGTCTCTGAGTTCAGCAGCTTTCTCAAACCGGTATTCTTTGGCTGCGGCCCTCATCTCCTTTTCGAGTATTCTGATCCGTTCTTCCATGTCCGGGATACTCGATAAGTCGCCATAGGGAGCTGTTGCCTCTGCTATCTGCATATCCAATTGCTGCTCTTTCTCATAGATGGAAAACAGGGCGTCTGTAACCGCCTTTTTTATGGTAACCGGAGTGATATTATGTAACCGGTTGTATTCTATCTGTATCAGGCGCCTGCGTTCGGTTTCCTCTATAGCCCGCTTCATGGAGCCGGTAACTCTGTCTGCATAGAGCAGTACCATGCCATCGGCGTTCCGGCTGGCCCGCCCTGCTGTCTGAACAAGAGACCGCTCCGAGCGAAGAAAACCCTCCTTGTCCGCGTCCAGCACTGCCACAAGGGACACCTCCGGTATATCAAGCCCCTCTCTCAAGAGATTTATCCCGACCAGTACATCAAATTCACCACGCCTCAGACCGTGTATTAATTTGCTCCTCTCTATGGTTTTGATATCCGAGTGGAGATATTCAACGCGAATACCAACTGAGGAATAGTATTCTGTAAGGGCCTCTGCCATCCTCTTTGTCAGGGTAGTGACAAGGACCCGCTCATCTCTCGCAACGGTTTTTTGTATCTCCTCCATAAGATCGTCCACCTGTGTACCGGCAGGCCTTACCTCTATCGGCGGATCTGCAAGACCTGTCGGCCTTATGATCTGCTCCACCACGGCCCCTCCTGCCTTTTCAAGCTCATATGGCCCCGGAGTGGCGGAGATGCAAACGACCTGGCCCACGGCCTTTTCAAACTCGTCAAATCGTAATGGGCGGTTGTCCAGGGCTGATGGGAGCCTGAAACCAAACTCAACAAGGGTCTTTTTCCTGGAACGGTCCCCGGCGTACATACCTCTTATCTGGGGAATGCTTATGTGGCTTTCGTCAATGAAGGTTATAAAATCCCTTGGAAAATAGTCTAACAGTACAGGAGGAGGCTCTCCCGGGGGACGACCGGAGAAGTGTCTTGCGTAGTTCTCGATTCCATGGCAATAATCCAGTTCCTGAAGCATCTCCAGGTCCAGGTTGGTCCTCTGTTCAAGGCGCTGGGCCTCAACCAATCTGTTCTGTGACTCAAAAAACAGGAGTCTTTCGTCCAACTCCGCCTTGATGCTCAGAATGGCCCCGTCAAGTCTGCCTTCAGATGCCACGTAATGGCTCGATGGATATATAATGGTCTCTCTTAATGAAGCAATGGTCTGCCCCTTAAGTGAGTCGATGATACTGATATTTTCGATTTCGTCTCCAAAGAGCTCGACCCTTACAGCGTGTTTTTCCTCATGGGCAGGAAAAACCTCAACTATATCTCCCCGAACCCTGAAGGTCCCCCGGCGGAAATCCACATCGTTTCGTTCATACAGCATCGCGACCAGCCGGGCCAGGATTTCTTCTCTGGGACGCTCATCGCCCACCCTCAAGTACAACTGCATACGCCGATATTCTTCAGGAGAGCCCAGGCCATAGATACAGGATACGCTGGCCACAATTATCACATCCCTTCTGGTAAACAGGGAGTGTGTGGCGGAGTGGCGAAGCCTGTCGATAAAGTCATTGATGGAGGAGTCCTTCTGAATGTAGATGTCGGATTGAGGTATATATGCCTCCGGCTGATAGTAATCGTAATAGCTTACAAAATATTCAACTGCATTTTCCGGAAAAAGGGCCTTGAATTCCCCGAAGAGCTGTGCGGCAAGGGTTTTGTTCGGTGCAATTACCAGGGCAGGCCGCTGCGCTTGGGTTATTATATTGGCCATGGTAAATGTCTTGCCGGACCCGGTGACTCCAAGAAGCGTCTGAAGGTAAAGACCCCTTTGAAGACCTTCAGTAAGGACGGCAATGGCTCCTGGCTGGTCTCCGCAGGGGGAGAAATCCGAGTATAGACGAAAAGGCAAACTCATTGTCGCAGCTGTTTGTGGTATTGTTGCTTCACCGCAATCCACTGATTGGAAGGATATTTCCATAGCGGTCTCCATGTTGTATTTTCAATATCCAACAATAAAGGCAATAACTTGCCTATTATATCTAGCGATAGCAACCCATATCCATACCTTAATAAAAACATAACACTTTAATCTCTTTAGTAACCATACTTAAAAACCTCCAAAATTTTTAAAGTAAAAAATAAAAGAATCATTTTACTATGTCAACGTATAACAGCCGACAATTTACCACTACCGAAAAAGTTAATGACGGCCAAAGTGCAATCTCTAAAGGCGTAACGCACAACTTCCAGGCCGCAAACGGCCCTGCCGTTTCCCTCATGATCGTCTGAGGAAAGTAACGGCATTGTTGTGGGAAAGCGGGCTTGCCGTAGCCTGGATAGGCCAGACGGATAGACGCATGTGCAACATTGCCGAACGCGCGATTGTGTGCCGTTGGGACTTTGCTGGATGAAAAGGACTAATGTAAGGAGCAAATACTTGAAACCGGTTTTGTCAAAATAAAAATAATCCGCACCCGAAATATTGAGAGAGAAATGTCTCGCTGATATCTTCAAAAATAATTTGTGTATATTGTTGTGCATGTGTATACTTAAAACATTTACGCCTTATGTTCTCGGTCTAAAGTAATCATTCACTTCCCCCCTGACAGCCAACAGCCTTTTTCGGATTTCAAAGCACAATCCATTGAGAATACGCCTTTTGGTGCAACCTTGTCCGCGGTTGAAACCCTGCAAAAGCCTGTCGGCTGCCAGGGAGTGTGAACGGTTACCAATTTATTTATCAGATTGTGCAATGCAGGAAAAAGGAAAGGGCTATCACGAAAGCACGAAAGATTGAAAACACGAAAGGGAAGTCTATGGATGGACTAATGAACTGCTAAAAGATGAGCATCGAACATCGAATGTTGAATGGGGGGGAAGGCTTATGACCTGGAAGAAAGGCTGGTAATTATTGCAGGAGACGGTATATCAGTATACTTCAGCCTTTAACCTTCGACCTAAATAGCCGTTGAATGTTCGTTTTTCATTCGATGTTGGACGTTCATCTTTTTTATATCTTGTTTCGTGTTTTCGTGATTGATTTTAAGTAGTTTCTTAACCGTACAGTCGAAAAAAACCGGTATTAACCATGGAATCCACCGCACAGCAGCCTCTTGTCACCATGATCAGCGGTCCTGTAGTAAAGGCCCGTCCTGCTCACATGTTTTCAATGAACGAGATGGTGGAGGTCGGTGACGAACGGCTGGTGGGTGAAGTCATTGATCTCGATGAGGACCTGGCCACCATTCAGGTCTATGAAGACACAACCGGTCTGCGACCAGGGGCGGATGTATATGCCAAGGGCCTCCCCCTGTATGTGGAACTCGGGCCAGGACTTATGGGTGAAATTTTTGATGGGGTCCAGCGTCCCCTTGAAGTGCTTCGAGGGAAATGGGGGGACTTTATACGCCGGGGAAAGACCGGGACAGCCCTTTCCAGGGACAGGGTATGGCAATTTACCCCATCTGTAAGGCCTGGCGCCACGATCTCACCAGGCGAAATCCTGGGTGAACTACCGGAGTCACAGCTCGTTACACATCGGATTATGGCCCCTCCCGGGGTGCAGGGCACTTTGGAACATATCGTGCCCAAGGGAGACTATACACTTGATGACGTCATTGCAGTAATCCGGTCCACTTCTGATAAAATTCATGAACTCAAGTTGTTGCACGGGTGGCCGGTGAGGAAAATCCGTCCATACCGGAAACGGCTGATACCCTCTGAGCCCCTCATTACCGGACAGAGGGTAATAGATACCTTTTTTCCACTTGCGAGGGGTGGTACCGCAGGCATACCAGGAGGCTTTGGGACCGGAAAGACCGTTGCCCAGCACCAGCTCTCCAGATGGGCGGATGCGGATATCATAGTCTATATCGGTTGCGGAGAGCGGGGAAACGAGATGACAGGGGTCCTTGTGGACTTGCCTAAATTGCTGGATCCACGGACTCAGCGCCCCCTCATAGAAAGGACCATTCTTATTGCCAACACTTCAGATATGCCTGTAGCCGCCAGGGAAGCCAGCATCTACACAGGCATCACCATAGCGGAATACTACCGGGACATGGGCTATGATGTTGCCCTTATGGCAGATTCCACCTCAAGGTGGGCCGAGGCCCTGAGGGAGATATCCGGTCGACTGGAGGAGATGCCTGCTGAAGAAGGTTTCCCTGCCTATCTGGCAAGCAGGCTTGCCGCGTTCTACGAACGTGCGGGACAGGTGGTGTCTTTAGCGGGTAAAAGGGGCTCAGTGACCCTCATAGGTGCGGTTTCACCTCCGGGAGGAGACTTCTCTGAACCTGTAACCATGCATACCAAGCGTTTTGTCCAGTGCTTCTGGGCTCTTGATAAAGAGCTTGCAAGCGCCAGATACTTTCCTGCCATAAACTACCTTCAGAGCTATTCCGCCTATATCTCAGCGGTTGAGCCATGGTGGACTGAGAAGGTGGGGAGTACCTGGAGGACCCTGAGGGAAAAGACCATCAACATCCTCCAGGAGGACTCAAGGCTGCAAAATATCGTAAAATTACTGGGAGAAGAGGCTCTGCCTGATGATCAGAAAAGGAGCATCGAGGGAGCAAGACTCATTAAGAACGACTTCCTGCAACAGAGCGCCTTTGACCCGGTGGATACCTATGCCGGCCCGGAAAAACAGTTTCTCCTGCTTGATGTCATACTACATTTCATTGAACGCCTAACCGACGTGGTAAAGGCCCGGATCCCTCTGTTCAGGGCCATGGAGCTTCCTGTGGTAGTTGAAATCCACAGGCGGAAATTTACACAGAGGGGTGATGATCCCGGCCCCTTCAAGTCAATCAAGGAACAGATAGATAAGGAGATTAATGCCATTGTCCATAAGCAGAATAGCTAGAGATATAGCGTGTTAGGTTGAAGGCTGAAGGCTTTTAGTTCTCAGAGTGTAGGAACACAATAGAAATATGAAAACAGTTACAGGTCCTGCCATGAAAGGGATACTGGAATACATAGGCCTTGACAGGATAAGCGGCCCATTGGTTGTGATAAGCGGCGTTAAAGGTGTCGGTTTTGGTGAGGTTGTGGAGATCGTCCCTTCAGATGGCCCGTCCCGTCAAGGCAGGATACTCTCTATAAGCGAAGATGTTGCCGTGGTGGAGGTATTTGAAGGGACCTCGGGCCTTGCCCAGCCCACCACCAGGGTACGTTTTCTTGGCAGGCCCTTTGAGATAACTGTATCAAAGGAAGAGGTGCTGGGACGAATTTTTGATGGCCTGGGCCGACCCCTTGATGGCGGGCCTGTTCCCTTCAGGGGGGAGAGACGGAATATAAGCGGCCTGCCCATAAACCCTGTGGCACGGGCCTACCCACAGGATTTCATACAGACAGGCATATCTGCCATAGATGGCATGAATACCATCGTGAGGGGTCAGAAACTGCCTATCTTTTCTGGCAGCGGCTTGCCGCACAATGACCTTGCAATCCAGATTGTCAGACAGGCAAGGCTCCTCACTGAGGATGAAGGATTTGCGGTGATCTTCGGTGCCATGGGAGTACGCCATGACGAAGCAGAGTCCTTCC
>JAYEMY010000120.1:0-3702 GCA_034718455.1 Thermodesulfobacteriota bacterium | reverse complement strand
GTGTTTTCTGCTGTCATGAAACTGATATAGCTATGCATAAACCGCTCGATCACCGCACTTATCGAAAGGCAGTCGTTTTTTGTTTTTTCTCTGAACGCCAAGCAAACATCCGCAGGCAACATCATTGTTATCTGAGTCTTTTTTATTCCTTTCCTGCAAGGCGATTTTATCCCATCGAGAAAGGAGGAATCCAGATAATCTGTGTAATTCATCATAAATTGACCGATGATTTTCGGAAGCGTTGTATTTTCTTTTGATAGATGTTTTTTGAATTTTGTGAGAAGACTTTCGGAAACCACAATCCCGCAATGTTTTTTTTGTCCGGCCCTTTTGCTCATCTTCTTTCTTTAATCCTATTTTGGCAGTGAAATTAGAAACTTGAAATTGGGAAAAGCACAAAGATGTAGATGCGTTACCTAATTCCAAATTTCGAATTTCCGGTTTCGACATCATCATTCAATTCGATAATACACGCTTTTTCGAAAAAAGTGAAAACTGGTGAATGAAGGATGACATAGTATAATACCTTTCTTATCATTAATATTTTTAGATTCAAGTGCCGGCTTGGCAAAAAGCACCGTTTTATAAAGGTATGGGAGAGATGAACAATCTCAAAAGTTCAGAGGTCGTCCGTATTAAGGCCAATATGGTTGGGACCGTGGTGGACATGAATCCGTCACTTAGACCCGGCATGCACATGAGGGAAGGTGATGAGCTTTTGACACTGGAGAGGATGAAGCTTTTCTGTACGGTTTCAGCTCCGTGCACAGGTGTGGTAACTGCTGTGATGGCAGAGTTTGGCAGCAGAGTTCTGGAAGGGGAAATATTGCTTGAGATGGAGGTTCAAGGGCGTTGAACTCCGGGTAGTCCTGTCATTGGTTTCAGGATGCCCTTGTCTCCATCCAATTCATAGTATCCGCCAATTAACAGTGGATAATTGTCAGGTATATGACCTACGGGAAGATCAATGATTATAGGGACCCCGATAGAGCTGAGCCGGTCCTGCAACAATATCTGTAATAGCTTTTTCGGCTTTCCGGTTCCCTGGAGCCGGCCCACAGCAATTCCCGCCAAACTGGATAACCTTCCTGTAAGTAAAAGCTGCGTCAGCATCCGGTCAAGGCGATAAAGAGCCTCATTGTTATCCTCAATCAAGAGGATTGTTCTATCCCACTTGGGCTCATAGGCTGTACCGATAAGATGGGTAACACAAGTCAGATTTCCTCCAATGAGCGGGCCTTTTGCCTTGCCTGGGCTAAGGGTAGTGCCGGAAAGACTGGGGAATTCTCCTTGATCAAGGCACGTCCATAGGGCTTTTTTTGCGGGTCCTGTTGTGATCGGCAGGGTTGAAATCAGAGGGCCGTGTATTGACAGATGACCTTGTTGGGAAAGGGCTGAGTGGAGGAAGCTTGCATCACTGAAACCTATCAGTACCGGAGCCTTATGCCCAATCCGGTCCCATGGCACCATGCTTAGCCAACGCAAGGATCCGTATCCCCCCCTTAAACACCATACAATGTCTATGGATGTGTCCAAAATAAGATTTGTGAATCTGCCGGCCTGGAGTTGGTCTTTCCCTGCAAGATAGGGCAGGGAAGGCATGTCCTTGGTTTGATCAGTCAATGTATCATTGATAATTTCGATCCAGGGGGCTTTTTCTTCAATTATCTTAAGACCTGCATCCAGCTTTTCTGATTCCAGCGGACTAGATGGGGCAAAAAAGGCCACACGACGGGGCCTGGTATGGACTGATGAGTAGGGCACTTTCTTGACTTTGCTTCAGTAGTTATTAATTTTACGGCATCCTTCATTTACCAGTTTACACTTTTCCGAAAAAGCGTGTAGTATCGAATTGAATGCCGATATAAACTGGAAATTAGGTAACGCATTTACAACTTTGTATTTTTCTCAATTTCAAATTTTATTGCCAAAATACAAAACCAGCAAAGTGTAAGCCACTTTTGACTTGTCGTGAAGGATGCTTCAAATATTTTTGAATAGTACTCTAGTGTGCAGTTATAGAATATTATCAAAAAAATATACAGTGAGATAGTAAAAATATGGGTGAAAAGAAAAATTATTACAAGCTACTTGGTGTTTCAAAGGATGCCTCTCCTGAAGAGATCAAGAAGGCATTTCGAAAAATGGCACTTAAGTACCATCCGGATAAAAATAAAGGGGATAAAACTGCTGAAGAGCGCTTCAAAAAAGTTAATGAGGCCTATGCAGTGCTGAGTAATCCCGAAAAACGACGTCAGTATGATACCTTTGGATCCACGGAATTTCATCGTAGATTTACGCAGGAGGACATCTTTCGGAATTTTGATTTTAGTAATATTTTTCAGGACATCGGGGGCCATGGAATTTTTTTTGGCGGACGAGGCGGTACTGAAGTCTCCTTTGATGAGATCCTGGGGCAGGCCTTTGGTGGGAGGAGCGGCGGCTTTGGTGGTCGTTCATGTAAACAAGGTTTTCAGTATTCACAACCGATCGGACAGGACGTGGTTTTGAAACTGGCCCTTTCCCCAAAGGAGATCTTTAAGGGTTCACATAAGTTGATATCTATCCAGACCGGCGGCAATCCTGAGCGAATCTCCGTGCATATACCAAAAGGCATTAGTTCCGGGAAGAAAATCCGGGTAGCAGGCAAAGGAGGACAGGGACCCGGAGGCAGAGGAGATCTCTACCTGCTTATCAGCCTCAAGCTGGATCCCGATTTTCGTTCAAGCGGTTCAGATGTGGAAGTGGACAAGGTTGTGAAATTTACTGATGCCTGCTTTGGTACGGAAGTGGATGTCCCGACTGTGGAAGGGGGGACCGTGAGGCTCAAGGTTCCTGTAGGTACACGGTGTGGGCAGAAGTTGCGTCTGAGGGGGAAGGGCCTCCCGACCGCTTCCGGTGGCAGAGGAGATGAATATGTTCGAATAATGATTGATGTGCCGGCCAAGCTTACCTCGGAACAGGAGAAGCTGATATCAGAGTTGAAGAAGCATGATCTTTAGCTATTACCTAAGTTAAGCGATTAGCTGTTAGCCATTAGCGATTGTTCCAGGTGAGCCTGATCTCGATACATGATCAGAATGGACTTATTTTCCATCAATTATTGTGCTCAGTCTCACTGAGAGATTGCTCCTTTAGTACTACGATAAAGTCCCAAAATATCATCCGAAGACAGGGCGTAATCGTAAATTTTCATATCATCAATTAACCCATCAAAAAAAGAACTAACACTAGTTCTTTCTAATGCACCAATAGTATATGTATCTAATATTGACATATCTCCGATGGTAGTTGTATTAGTTCCTTCCAAAACACCATCGACAAAAATTTCTCTGTAGCTTTTATTTGTTTGAGCAACAACGATATAATACCATTGACCATCGTTTATCAGAGTCGTTCCTTTTGTTTCACCTTTCCAAACGCCTTTTTCCTTAAAAATTATTCTTATCGAACCAGCGTTACTGCCCAATAAGATTGCCCAATTTCTATTTTCACTATAACCTTCCGAATATATTACTCCACCAGTTACAACCTTAATCCAAACCCCTATTGAAAAAGCACTATTATCTTTTATAGAACTACTCGAAAGAGATACATAATCACCTGTACCGTTAAAATCTAATGCTTCTCCTATATTTCCTGTAGTTGAAACTGCTCCATGAATTATTCCGTCGTTTCCATTGTCGGATTTGTCAAAAAGAG
>JAYEMY010000119.1:0-3704 GCA_034718455.1 Thermodesulfobacteriota bacterium | reverse complement strand
ATTCTTCATGGAACTCTTTTAATTGCCGAACCTGGGATGCGGTAAAATCCACCTGTGGATCGAGAATAACATTTCCATGACTCTTGGTGTTCTTTAACGCTTTTTCAAGGTCGCCTACTTCAAGAATATTTGAATCTGAACGGGCCTCAACCTTTTCTCTGGCCAGCAGTTTGGCCAGAATACAGAGGATCGCCGCAAAATACCAGCCATAAGGTTTACGTTCGAACCGTTCAACCAGACTCTTTAAAGTCGTGCGGACACCGCTACGGCTGTTGCCCTGGATAAAGAAGAGCATCTCCTGCTCTGCTTCACTCATCTCATCATCATCAAACAGGGTAGCGCCGGTTGTAAGGCACATGGCAACATCATTCTCTGTGTATTTAATCCCGCGCAACATATTCAGGTTGGGATAGGTGGAACGAAGCAGGTCATAGAACCCTTGTGTAATTCTTGACAGAGGATCACTGGTGCCGGATTCAATTTCTTTTAAATTGATAATGAGCTTTGCCTTGCCTACCAACTCTTTGACTTCATCCTGCAAGTCTTTATACCGCTCCCTATTCTGAAAACTCTTATGCGTCAGGATGCGTTTGACGGTTTCCTGCTGAGTGAGGGTCATGTTCTGCCGGACATACTTATCTGTTTTTTTATAGAGCATGAGGTTCCGTACCACTCGGTCATCCGGCGGCATGATGACCAACAGTTCGGGTCGCCCCATGGACTGCATGCTGAGAGTAGTTTCGTTTTCCACATTCTCATGGAATGGGCTGATGACATGAATGGCCAGCTCATATTCTCGACCGCAAAGGCGGTCATCAAGTTTGCGGGTAAAGGAGTAGTCTTGATCGTTGTCGTTGTAACGGATTTTTCTGGTTTTCAGGATGTGATCAAAAACAAGCTTGGCAAGCTCGTCTGAGACATCGCTGTTCTCAACGTCTGTGTTCTTGATCTCCTCTTCAACGTCTTTCTCTTCGTCGGTCAGGAATTCATAAACATCACCGTTTCGCTGGATATAAGTCTGCTGTTCAAGAAGATTTAAGGCCTCTTCAACCTGTTCCTGAAGTGCGGCAATGTCACTATCGAAATTGTCCAACATAAGGATGCTGACGTTACGCAAGGTAGCCTTGAACCCCTTCACATACTTGACCAGGAAAAGGACCTTTAGCACCTGGACCGCAAATTCGTTTCCCAGGTTTTTTTCTGCTACCTGTACGGCACTTTGTATCTGTGCTTTTAAGGCGGTGCGAACACCTTCAAACATAAGATCAAAGGTGGCAAGTTCCCTGATGTCTCTATCGGCAATCTTTTTTGCCACATGCTGGAATACGCTAAGCATGGAGCGTTCGCCAACAGAAGTATGCTTTCCTTCAAAGGCGTTATGCAGTGACAATGCCTGAATTGATACCTGAAAAAGAGTGAATTGATATGGAATGAATGGGTAGGCGTGAATAAAATGGTCGCGATCCCTGAAGTTTCGATATGATTGTGAGCCATCCGCAAAATCGAACAGGGTCTTAAAATTGTTTTTCTGTTCATGATATAATTCAGAAAGTTCCGATATGCCTTGCTTATTTTTCAAGAGCAGACGTTTCTGGATGACTTCAGCGACATCGGCACCGGTCAGCTTCATGCGGTTGGCAAAACGTGCCTGGATTTTCGAAAAATCATTACCCTGTTGCTTGTCCATCTCACCAACCACGGCGTTCATGTCTTCCTGGGCCGTCACTATGATCCAGGCACGCCCCCGGCATTTGGTCGCGAGACTCTCAGCCATAGTCTGCAGGTTAGTCATAAGTTTAGTGTTATAGGCAACATACTGGCCGACTTCATCGACAAAGAAATTTAAACGGAAGTCCGGCCCTTGTTTTTCCACATAATCATTGATTCGATGAGCGAAATCCTCAATGGAAAGTTTGTAATCGCTGCGGTATTTATCGAGAATTCCAATAGCGGAATTATCATCAGATTCAGTAACCTGGCTGTATGCCTCGGCAATATTCTGTTCCTCAAGAAGTGCCTGCTCACGACCAAAGGACCAGTCCTGACCCGCAATTTGTTGATATGCTTTCTTGAACGGTTCATATAATTCCCGGCTGTCCAGGTCCCGCTCGAACTGGGCAATATGGCCCTGTTTACCGTAGTAACCGCACATTTCATCAAAGACCTTGACGAATACCGACAGCAATGCGTCCACCTGGGTTTTGCTGATGATATCAGCCTTCTGATCAATATTGAAAAGAATAGATATGGAAGGGATCTCTACAGCCCTCTTTAGGTCTCCGCGTAGGATTTCGTTGTCTATGCATTTTGGGAGAAAAAGATCAAGAACAGGAGAGCCGTCTATGGAACGATTCTCAAGGAGAAAGGAGAGAATTTTGAGAAGATGTGATTTTCCCGAACCAAAAAAACCGGAGATCCAAACACCGTTGGCACCTTCATAATTCCTGTAGGCATCAAGAAAGTTTTCAAGCCTTTTGGCGACCTCATTGGTCAATACATATTCTTCTACTTCAATACGGAGATTCGCCTCATCATCAGCTTTGATGACGCCTTCTATATGACGGTCAACCGGTTTCTCGAAAATGTTTTTCAAAATCGTCATTTTGTCCCTCTTTGAAAAAACCTTCAGTTTTCCAGTGTGCGGTATTTACACCTCGCAATGAAAAATATTGAAAGCTCGATAGTATTTATCGTCGTTCAAGCGGCCAAAAAGGTCCAGAGAAGCACCATGTTCTAAAGAATGGGTATAGACCCCGGGGAAAAACATGACGGTCGGCCGATCTTTTGCGGTACTTTGGAGATTGTTCAATACATTATGGGACCGGATATAAGGAAAGACTGCGCCCACCCCGGAAATAAACATGATATCAAAAGGGCTTTCCGCCATTTTTTCTGCTATTGCCGGCACAAGATGGGCTTTTGAGTCAAGAACTCCTTGCAGCAGTTCTTTTAGCTTCTCCTTGGACACGGTCTGTTCTGTTTCTATAATACGTTCCCAGATATTGCGTTTTTGCAGAATTTCAATGGCCAGGTCGTAGAGGTTTATGTCCAAAATCTTCACTCCCTGCTGCTGCAGGCGGTTTTGCAGCTGCTTTTGCATCTTGGACATGTCAACAGTATCTTCGGGGGGATAGGGGCATAAAAAAAATGGAACCTCATTACCCAAACCTTCCATTTTTAAAAATCGGTTGCTTCCTATAAGTTTCAGAAGATGGTCATACCGCTCAGGGATTGACATTCTATTGTGATCGAGGACCATGTTCAAGCCATCCTTTTATATCTGCGTCTGAAACAGGTAATACCGTCAACCAGACCGGGTTGTCTTCTGCCAGCACTAATGCCAGTTCTTGAGTAAGCAACCCTGGAATAATCATATTAACCTTTGACAGTATTTCAGCTTCCCTCATTATTTTAAACAGAACCTGCCTCAACTTGGCCTTGGTTGAATCGGTGAGCTGTTCAAGTTCGTTATGCCATTCTGCCATTTCTTGAAAAAAAATATCATAATCAGCCGGTTCCAGCAGAAAATCCATACGAAGGAACTTTTCTCTCAGCACCTTAATTACAAAATCACTGATAAGAAGATGATGCTTGCAGACAGCCACCCATAGCAGATAGAGCTGCTCCCGGGCTGCTCCTGTGGCAAGAAGCTGCAGTTGCTGATCTGTCAGTTTTTCCAGGCGAAAACATATCTCTCGTACTCT
>JAYEMY010000118.1:0-3704 GCA_034718455.1 Thermodesulfobacteriota bacterium | reverse complement strand
GTGATCGGGAATCCGCCGTATGGGGCATTTTTCAGCGAGATAGAAAAGACCTATATCAAACAGAACTTTAAATCATATAAGTATAGATATGACAGCTATATATATTTCATCGAGAAGGTCATTAGTCTTACCAAGAGTGGCGGATGGATTAGCTTCATTACACCTGAACTATGGTTAAAACTAGAAAACTGCGCCCCACTGAGAGAACTCATATCAAACAGCGCAGGATTTGAAAAGCTGAGAATATTTGGGGAAAAGGTCTTTTCAAAAGCAGTAGTAAATACAGTTGTATTTTTATTTCACCGTGATGTTGATGTCGAAGATTTGGAAATTGAGACCGAAGGAGATGGTTGGAAATTACCATCTGCTTCTTGGAAAACGTCAAAACTTTTATCTATTGATTATCGTCTCAAACCCGGAGTCACTGATTTAATTGATAAAATCAGGATACAAAGTGCATCTCTTTCGGAATTTGGGGATATTATCCAAGGTATCACTCCATACGATAGATATCGCGGTCAAGACCCTAAAATAATTAAGAGCAGGGCTTATCATTCTAAGAACAAAGAAAATGAGACATACGGCAAATGGCTTTTTGGTAAAGATATTTCACGATACACGCAGACGTGGAGTGGTGAATGGTTAAGTTATGGCGCTTGGTTAGCTGCTCCACGAGAAGAACGTTTCTTTATGGGTCCACGTTTGTTGTTCCGTGAAGTTCCTGGTGCTGATAAAAGGATACAAGTCACATTGGTTGAAGAAAGATACTATCATGGGCACAGCATAACACCTTTTAAGCCCAATGATGGCGCTAAAGTATCTTTGCTATACTTGCTTGGGTTGAGCAATTCAAAATTGATGAGTTGGTACGGGGGCTTGACACTCCCAAATTTCGGTAAAGATACGTTTCCTAAATTAAATCCGAAGGATGTTAAACTGCTTCCAATCCGCACCATTGACTTTTCAAACCCAGCCGAAAAGGCGCAACACGATAAACTCGTAGCTTTGGTGGATAACATGCTCGAACTCCAGAAGAAATACCACGAGGCGAGAATGGAGCAAGATACGGAGCTTTACGAACGGCGGATAAAGATTGTTGATGCACAGATTGACCGACTGGTTTATGAGTTGTATGGACTGACGGAGGGGGAGATTGAGGTGGTGGAGGGGGGAAATGACAAATTTATACTCAAAAATACTCAAAATGAAAAATTGGTTTACGACTAATCTATTTTGGATTTTGTTGGGCTTACTGATGTTGTCTATTTTATCAGTTTTTAGCCCGCGTTCTCAATTGAATCTCGCAAATTATGCCAATTCTCTAAGCTATCTGGAGATCAATAATCGCACATCATTTTTTAGTACTATTGCAACTTCGCTCGCAGCGATTTTAGCAATAATCTTTTCCATCTCACTTGCTACAATACAACACGCAGCCAGTAAATACTCACCAAGCATTTTAGAGTATTATAAGCAGGATAAACCAATTATTGTGACTTATTTGATTTTTATAGTTAGCATTGCATTTGCAATACTTTCATTGAGTATGGATTGGGGTTTTAGAGCTATAATTACCTCTTTTATCTTGTTGATTTTTTGTTTGTTTTTGGTATTATTCCAGTTTTGGCGACTGACAGATATGGTTAACCCCATAGAGCTGATTAAGAAAATTAGAGATAAAGCGATAAAGAATGTTACCCGATTACCAAAAGAGTTGCAAAAATCAATTAAGGGCGTAAAAACCAGAAATGAATCTGAGCAATCTTTTATTAAGTCTGAATTGTACAAAGAAGTCCGGTTCCATAGTGATGAATCGCTACATGAAGAGAATAAAAAATATATACTGCAATTGACGGATATTATCCAGAAATCAACATTGCAGAGAGAATATGAAACTTGTGTTGCTGGTTTTGATGCTATAGCTGATATTGCAGAAGAATATATTTCTATAAGGCAAAAAGATGTAACACCTGATGACAAGTTTTTACAGCATATTTATGAGAAATTGGAGGTAATATCTAAAATAGCGTTTAGAAATGAGGATGTTCATTTATTACAAGAAGTGATTAAAGCGTTTGAAAAAATAGGATGTGCCACGACTGAAATTAAGGTTATTTCTTCGGTAAGTGGTTTGAATCAAATAACTAGTTTGTCTGATTACTATATTCGCCAGATAGGATTAAAATCAATTAAAGAAGAGTTGTGGGATGTAGCGGCTCAGTCTGTTAGGTCGCTTGGGCAATTAGGTGTCAGTGCATCTCATAAAGATCTGTGGGGTAATGTTGCGATAACATCTGATAAGATATGCGAAATTGGAGTTATTTCCGCTTTGAAAAAAGAATGGTCTGTAGTACACATATCGAATGGCGAGCTTGCAAGATTAGCTATCCGATCCATTATCATCGACAAACCATTCTCTGATGATGGTGCAACAGTCTCAATAATCGAAGATATTGAAACACTTAGCGTCAAATCTATTGAGAATATAAAAAGTGATACAGTAAGTGCGATAAGTCCAATAATAGGTCCAGCATCGGACGTTTCTGCAAAAGAAATAGTAAAAGCTGCACTTTATGTCAAAAATAAAGAATACCCGGAAATTGAAACTCATCGGAGAGAAGAATATGCAAAAGATGTTATATCAAAGATTATTGACACCCTTCGTGCTATTGGCGTTAGCGCTGCAAAAACTCAATCTTGGATAGTTTTAAATTATACAAAAGATACCCTTAGCGATATTGGATTAATCTGCATTGGTGAGAAATTCGTTACTTTTAAAGAAAGTCTGGAAGAAGAGTTGATTAATATTGTAAACTCCTTATGGAAAATTTATACAGCATGTGAAGATTTTTATTCCCCATTACCCTCAGAAATTTCCGAATCTTTAGCCATATTGGGGCTTAACTGTGTTGAGTATAAACGTGAAAAAATAACATCCAAAACAATTTCAAATCTGCTTGACATGGCTCTTCACACCATGAAATTTGATAGATCTGGAGGTGACACTTCTAGAATTGCAAGTAAGATTGGTTTGATCGGGGTTTTCAGTATGGAAAAGAAAGATGATGCCACTGTAAAGGAATGTCTTGAGACGCTGATCAAATTTGACAAAGAATATGCAAAGTCCTATCCTGAGCATAAATATCAACAACATTTAAAAAGATTGGAAGGGGATATAAACATTTTAAAGAGATGGAGGGGTATTGTATCTGCAGATTATGAACCACTGGTTTCAAAAATTTCTGATGAAAGCTTACAAAAATTCAGGAGTTTGTATAATGAGAGGAAATCAAGTGAGGTTTGAATCACGCATGCAGTACGGGCGGAGGATATGGTAAATAAATGAGTGAAAATCAAGAGACGGGTTTACGACCCACATCGCCGAACAGTAATCCATACAAGGAGAAAACAAAAATGCAAGCCGCAACACAAGCCATTGAAACAATAGGAACGATCGACGCCCAGCATCATCTCGTTCCAGACGAAACACTGCCCATCACCGGACCAACTCGGGTTCGCGTAATCCTCCTTCTGCCCGAAGACTCTGACATAAGCGAGACTGAACGGCTCCAGGCAGCAGCCGCCAACCCCGCCTTCGATTTCCTGAAAGATCCCGAAGAGGACGTTTACACACTTTCCGATGGGGAACCGTTCTATGAATTCGATCGACAAGACCACAACAAACACACAGAATCAGGTGAAAG
>JAYEMY010000117.1:0-3712 GCA_034718455.1 Thermodesulfobacteriota bacterium | reverse complement strand
TCATTTCTGGAACAGATGCCTCGCTCCCTTCAGAAAGAGGTAGGAGAAGTCTGTGACTGGAATAATTTTCACACATATCTCGAGACGTGGCTTCTTCGTCTCATTGCTCGGCTTTTTATGGGGCCGCCATTTCATATCGGCATAGAGATAGCCTTTCTCATGGAAAAGGAAATGGAACTTACAAGTCTTATCACCTTGCTTGAAGCAAAGGCACAGGGGCTTTCCCCTGATAAGACAGTAAAAAAACTACCTATGCAATTTTTCGGGGTTACTTATGTTTAGACCTGTTAAGCTCACGAGACTGACTATCCAGGCCCCTGAAGACCGGATCTCGGCAGTCATGGCTGTCCTGGGAGACCTTCGCCTCCTTCATCTGATCAGGGTGGAAGAGACACACCTCGGTCGTCTGGGTTATGTGGCCCATATTGATACATCTCTCCTTGAACACTATGACAGCTTGCTTGCCAGGGCAAACAAGCTACTCAGAGATCTGGGACCAACAGGTCCTTCGTCCGACATCAGAAAGGTACCCCAACCAGACAAGGCCGTCTTTCGCCTGGAGGAAGACATTGCGCACATAGAAACCGAGGCATTGGAGCCCCTGGAGCGGAAAAAAAAAGCAAAAAATGCCATTTCTGAACATGAAGCTCTGATTGCCAGGTTACAGCTCCTGGAACCTGCAGAGATAGACCTTGACCGCCTGCATGACCTAAGATACGTGACATGGAGAGCCGGACTGATTCCTGAAGAGAATCTTAATAAGCTGGAGCAGAGCCTTGTGGATACGCATCACACTCTCATCCCGGTCGGCCGCAAGAAACAAAGGGTAGTCCTGCTGGCCATGTCTCTAAAAGAAGATAAAGAGGTACTTTTAAGGGCCCTAAAGAGTGCCTTCTGGGACCCTTTGGAGCTGCCTCCCAGAATTCATGGTACTATAAAAAAGGCCCTGGATCGATTATCCTCTGAGCTGGAGCATTTAAAGACCGAGTTTGCCGGCCTTGATACCGAAGGAGCAGAGCTTACCCGGAAATACGGTACAAAGCTCAAATATCTGCGTGAGGAGATACTGCTTGCCCGGCAGCTCCTTAAGGCCCAGACCGAATTCGGGCAGATTGATCACACATATCTACTTACGGGGTGGATACCGGTTGCACTCTTTGAGGAATTAAAGAAGCGGATACTCAAAGCCACGTCCGGCAATGTCCTGGTGGACCAAGTGGACCCAAAGGACATAAAAGAAGTCCGGTCCGGCATCCTTAAGATACCGATACTCTTCAATAACCCAATGCTTATCCGCCCCTTTGAACGGTTGACCACCCTGTACGGCACCCCTTCCTATGAAGAGCTGGAGCCAACGGTCTTTCTTGCAGTGAGTTTTCTTCTCCTCTTCGGGATGATGTTCGGAGACATGGGGCACGGGGCCATACTCTGTGGTATAGGCTACTATGTATTCAGAAAGATGTATCGTTACATAGATTATGGAATTATACTTATGGAGTGTGGGGTGTCGTCTATGATTTTCGGTCTCCTTTACGGCAGTATTTTTGGTCTGGAAGACCTGGTTCCAGCGCTCTGGATGCACCCCATGGAGGAAATCAACCTTTTTATGGTAATGTCGGCCTTTTTCGGTGTCGGTGTTATCAGCCTGGGGCTAATCCTTAATCTTTTAAACGTCATCCGTCAGCACCGTTATGGAGAACTCCTCTCGACATCCGGTCTGGCTGGTGCCTTGCTTTATTGGCTTGGTGTCGGCCTTGTTGCGCGTTACCTCCTGTCAGGAGAGCTTAGTCCCTTTGAACTGATGTGTGCCATGGTGGCAGCAGGAGCGCTGATCATCCTGATGATCCTCCAGCGGCCGGTCAGTGCAGTGCTGGCACAGCGCCGTATTGGAAAAAAGGGGGGACGTATCCCGCCAGGCCTTGGGGGCACGATTCTGGAATCATTTATAGAGGTCTTTGATGACCTCTTGAGATATCTGACCAATACCGTTTCCTTTGTCCGTGTTGCAGCTTTTGCACTTACCCATGCAGGCCTCTTTATAGCGGTCTTTTCCCTGGCCGATATGGTAAGGGGCGTCCATGGCGGAGGGCTCTTGTACTGGGTGACCTTGATAATCGGCAATGTGTTCATAATAGCTCTTGAAGGCATGGTAGTATCCATACAGACAATACGACTTGAGTACTATGAATTTTTCAGCAAGTTTTTCCGGGGAGGGGGAAAACCTTTTCAGCCCCTCATCGAGGAAGAATGATGAATTGTGGAAGAAAATAAAGATTTATACATTAATTCAGCATTCAAAATTCAGCATTCAAAATTTCCAGATTAGGAGGCATCTGCCAATGAAGATTAAAAGGCCTTTGTGTTGGATATCAGGCTGGCTTTTGACCTTACTTCCGTGCATTGTCTGGGCACAGGAGGCCGCAACCGGGGCCGGAGCATCTGCAGATGCGACAAAATGGGGATATATCTCTGCTGCCCTGGCTGTTGGGGCCTCATCAATCGCTGCCGGTATTGCCGTGGCAATAGTGGGGGCTGCCGCAATGGGGGCTATCAGTGAAAGGCCTGAGATGGCAGGCCGTGCCTTGATTTTCGTGGGCCTGGCAGAGGGAATAGCAATTTATGGACTTATTGTAGCTATTATGATCCTGGGGAAATTGTGAGAGCTCGGGGGATATGCACATCCTGGTCATAGCAGATCATCTGACATGCATGGCCTTTTCCCTGGGAGGCATAAGTACACGAACGGTCAAGACCAGGGAGGATGCCGTGGCTGCCATGGAGTCTGCACAAAACAGCCATGATATCGGACTGGTGTTGATCACCGAAAGGATAGCCGACTCGATTCGGTCAAAGGTAGATGAAATGGTTTTTGAAGTCCATAAGCCGTTGGTGGTAGAAATCCCCGATACTGAAGGCCCTCTGCCGGACCGACGTTCTACAGGGGAACTTATGGTTTCATTAATGAGGACTTAAAGGAGAAACGTCGTGCCGCTACCTGATCAGGTATCGCTGCTATGCAGGGCAATTAGAGAAAAGGGGCGGAAAGAGGCCGGGGAGATCCTCTCCAGGGCCAGAGAACAGGCAGATCGCATCTTACAGGAAGCCAGTGAGAATACCCAAAGGAATCTCGAAGAACGTATATCTCAAAAGCGCCAATCTGCATATCAACAAGCCCAACATGTCGTCAGCGCTGCAGAGCTGGAAACCGGACAACAGGTAATGGTTACAAGGCAGGCGCTCCTGAGAGAGATGTTCGATGAGGCGGGAAACAGGCTTTCAGTCCTTCGGGATGAGCCAGAGTATCCCAACATGTTGAGGCTTCTTGCGATCCATGCTGTCTCAAGCCTGCCAGAAGAACATTGCTGGATTCAGGTGAGAAAAAACGATCAGGGGCTGTTTTCTCAAGACATGCTTATGGATATATCAAAAGAGACCGGACAGACTGTAGAACTCCTTCCTGAACCGGCAGACATCAACGGGGGATGCATTGCCTTTAGCGCTAATAAAAAGATCCTTGTTGATTTCTCCTTTGATGTCTTGCTTAAAAGGGCGGAGCCCAGGCTTAAGGAGCTGATGGCTAACATACAGAAATAGCTGGTGAATGTTCGGTATTGGGTATGGATTGCTATTGCTAGGCATAATAGGCAAATTATTGCTTTTGTAATTGGAGATAGGAGCAAGGAAAGTTGTAAAAAATTATGGAAACGCATTC
>JAYEMY010000116.1:0-3733 GCA_034718455.1 Thermodesulfobacteriota bacterium | reverse complement strand
CCCTGGTTTCCGATCCGGGGGTCTCGATAATCGCAGAGGTCAAAAAGGCATCTCCTTCAAAAGGACTCCTGTGTCCAAATTTTGACCCTGTAAGCATTGCTGAGGATTACCAGGCAGGTGGAGCAAGGGCTGTATCAGTTCTGACCGACGAGAAGTTTTTTCAGGGGAACCTGGAGTTTCTTCCCAAAATACGAAAGGGGATTGACCTTCCACTCCTTAGAAAAGATTTTATCATAGACCATTTTCAGGTTGAAGAGGCCAGGCTCTGGGGAGCGGATGCAGTGCTCCTTATTATAGCCGTTCTTGATGACACCATGCTTTCAGAACTCATGGCCCACATACGAGAAAAGGGAATTGATCCTCTAGTGGAAGTCCATAACGAAAACGAGATGGAAAGGGCGCTTGCTGCAGACGCTGATCTTATCGGGGTGAATAATCGTAACCTTGAGGACTTCAGTGTGTCTATTGAAACTACTTTCCGGATAAAAAAGGCCCTGCCACCGGAAATACCCTTGGTAAGTGAAAGCGGGATTTCAACCCTTGATGACATAAAAAGACTCCTTGATGCAGGGATTACTGCGGTACTCATAGGAGAGGCCTTGGTAAAGGCCGAAGATCGCATCACTTCTCTTGCCGCTTTTGTTGAAGCAGGAAGGGCCTAGGAATTGGGTGATTGGGTGATTTAGTGATTTAGTGATTGGGTGAGTTATGTTAAAAATAAATGTCGTAAGAATAAAAGTCTGCGGGCTTACTGATTCTTTGGAGGCAAAGGCAGTGGCAGAGGCCGGAGCTAATGCCATAGGACTGGTTTTTGCCAAGAGTCCAAGGAAAATAGAACCGGATAGGGCCAGAGAGATTGTTCAAAATTTGCCGCCAATGGTCCAAACAATCGGGGTCTTTGTCAATGAATCTTCTGAAAAAATAAGGCAGATAGTGGATTATTGCGGCCTGGACCTGGTTCAATTGCATGGTGAGGAAACCCCGGAGGTTTGCAAAGACCTTGCCCCCAGGGTCATAAAGGCATGGCGCATAAGGACCAAGGCTGACATTCAGACCCTTTTGCCATATCAGGAGGTTGTGAAAGCCTTCCTGCTTGATGCGTGGTCCCCGAGCGCCCACGGCGGAACAGGCGAGACCTTTGACTGGTCCATAGCGATTGAGGCGAAAAAAGTCCTCTCAAGGCCTATTGTTCTCGCAGGTGGTCTGAAACCGGAAAACATTGCCCAGGCAGTAAAACAGGTCCGGCCCTGGGGAGTGGATGTAAGCTCTGGTGTAGAGAATGCCCCTGGGAAAAAAAATATAGACCTGGTAGCTGATTTTATACGCAGGGCCATGGTGGATTAGAATCATTCAGTCATAATCACAGGAGGAATCGTGAATAAATCACCAAATCACCAAATCACCAAATCACCAAATCACCAAATTCTTAAATCACCAAATCACCAAATCACCAAATCACCAAATAATTCCGGTCACTTTGGTTTATACGGAGGCCGCTTTGTGCCGGAGACACTTATGCCCGCTATTGCGGAGCTGGATTCCGCATACAGGGAGGCCAGACAGGATGCCGGTTTTAAAAAGGAACTCAATCAGATCCTCAAGCATTACGTGGGGCGTCCTACACCGCTCTATGAGGCAAAAGGTCTGCAAGAGGCCGTGGGCGGCGGCATAAGGGTATTTCTCAAACGGGAAGATCTCGCCCACACAGGAGCACATAAGATCAACAACACTATCGGCCAGGTGCTCCTGGCAAAACGCATGGGAAAGACAAGGATCATAGCGGAGACCGGCGCAGGACAACACGGTGTAGCTACTGCAACCGCGGCTGCCTTGATGGGCCTGGAGTGCGAAGTTTACATGGGCCGCAAGGACATGGTGCGTCAGTCCATGAACGTCTTTCGCATGGAACTAACCGGAGCAAAGGTCATCCCTGTGCTCTCAGGAACACAGACCCTTAAGGACGCAATAAACGAGACAATACGGGACTGGGTCACTAATGTTGGGAATACATACTATGTCATAGGCTCTGTGGTAGGTCCCCATCCATATCCAATGATGGTCCGGAATTTTCAGAGCGTAATCGGCAGGGAGACAAAAAGGCAGATCAAACAGCTTGCCGGATGCCTGCCGGACGTGGTGATGGCCTGCGTCGGTGGCGGGAGTAATGCCATGGGGATATTCTATCCATTCATTAAGGATCGGGAAATACGACTGATAGGAGTTGAAGCGGCAGGAAAAGGTGTTGAAACAGACTTTCACTCTGCCACCCTGTCTGTCGGCAGCCCCGGCGTGCTCCACGGCGCTATGAGCTATCTATTGCAGGACCGCTGGGGTCAGATAAAGGGTGCTCACTCACTGGCCCCTGGCCTTGACTATCCGGGTGTGGGACCGGAGCACAGCGTCTTTAAGGACTCAGGCAGGGTCGAATATGTAGCAGTTGATGATGAACAGGCCCTTAAGGCATTCAGGCTGCTGTCAGAGACAGATGGGATCATACCTGCCCTGGAAAGCGCCCATGCCGTTGCCTACCTGAAGGAGCTCGCCCCATCTCTTCCCAAGGGGAGCATTGTGATGATCAACCTCTCCGGAAGGGGAGACAAAGACGTTGCCACAGTTGCGGAATTAATCAAGGGGAGGGCAGACAAATGAACAGAATAGATCGCATGTTCTCACAGCTCAGAAAAAGGAAAGAAGCAGCGCTCATCCCGTTCATAACCACCGGCGATCCGGATATTGCCACCACAGAGGCCCTGATATTGGAGATGGACCGACAGGGGGCGGACCTTATAGAACTTGGTCTCCCTTTCTCTGATCCCATGGCAGACGGCCCGACTATCCAGGCTTCAAGCCAGAGGGCCCTTCGCAACAACATAAACGCAAAGGACCTACTTGGGCTGGTTAAGAAAGTCCGGAAAAAGACCGGTATCCCATTGGTCCTTATGGGCTACTACAACCCCTTACTCCAGTATGGACTCTCTGCTTTTGCAAAAGACGCGGCAACCGCCGGTCTTGACGGCACCATAGTCCCCGACCTGCCCATGGAGGAGGCCAAAGACTGGATGGCAGCCGCAAAGCCCCAGGGGCTTGCCAACATCCTGCTTGTGGCCCCGAATACCCCGGCAGATCAAGTCAAAAAGATTGCCAGGGCCACCCAGGGCTTCTTGTACTATGTTTCAGTAACCGGTATTACCGGGGCAAGGACCGAACTCCCTACTGAACTGTCTCAGGGCCTTAACGGAATCAAACAGCTCACCAACAAACCAGTGGCAGTGGGTTTCGGGATCTCCAAACCTGCCCAGGTATCCATGCTCTCCGCTGTAATAGACGGGATTATTGTTGGAAGCGCTATTATAAAACTGATTGAGGCCCACACGATCAAACAGGGCAATGATCTTAAGGCCGGGCCCGACCTGGTCAAAAAGGTGGGAGAATTCATTGGGGAATTGAAAGGAGCTACAAGGATCTGAGCCTATCAAGGGCAGGTGCCTCACGAAGAGGGGCTCTTGACACTCACTTTTCATGCGTTTTGATGCTACATGCTGCCTCCTCGTAACAGCGTGCAAGGTGACGTTTGGCATAAGTGTTAGGGTATTTTCTATTGTGTAATTGGCAGGCCTATTAGCTCAAGAAGGTCATTTCGGTTTTGGTTGTCCAACCATATCAAAAAACTTCGATCAACAACTTGCAGTCTTAAATTGGTCTGATCATAGTCTAAAATTATCGGCTTAATGTC
>JAYEMY010000115.1:0-3740 GCA_034718455.1 Thermodesulfobacteriota bacterium | reverse complement strand
CAGCCGACAGGCTTTTGCAGGGTTTCAACCGCGGACAAGGTTGCACCAAAAGGCGTATTCTCAATGGATTGTGCTTTGAAACCCGAAAAAGGCTGTTGGCTGTCAGGGGGGAAAGTGAATGATTACTGTAGATGCGTCACCTAAACCTAATTTCTCATTTCCAGTTTTGACCTCAGCATTCAATTTGATACTACACGCTTTTTCGGGAAAAGTGTAAACTGGTAAATGAAGGATGCCAATTATTACATTCATTAGATTCTCTGATTGTGTAGAAAAATGGAACAAGATCAAAAACGCATACTAGTTATCGAAGATGATCAGGAAGTCCGTAATATGCTGAAGGATTACCTGGTTTATCTCGGCTATAAGATCGTTACAGCAGGTGATGGGCTGCAGGGCCTAAAGGAAATTAAGGGCAGAGACTACGACCTAGTAATTACTGACATAACTATGCCATACGTCAGCGGCATAGGTATCATCTCCGTTCTTAAACAAAATCATCCGAACATACCTGTAATTGCCATTACCGGTTATGGATATCATGTTGAAGAACTCGCTTATGAAAAAAAGGCTGACCGTATTCTTTCCAAGCCCTTTGAAATACAGGAGCTGAAGGAAGCTATAGAGAATTTACTCATCTAAACAAAAAATCAAGCATAAGGCACTGTTACAACAACCGGTTCACCGATATCAGCACTAAACATTGCCGCCGCATTCCCCTGATTCACAGCGATTTCCAAAAAACCTGAGCTGCCAATAAGAGCCAAGGGCTTACCTTTGGCCACATCTGAGTAAGTGCTGAGTATGGTGGATAATTCCATCCCCTTGATATTGACATTGAACTGTTTTCTAACAGGTTCCCTGTACTGGATGAGGCTAGAGGGTATGTTGAGAATCAGGCTACCAAAGCCATCTACATGTATTACTTCGCCTTTGATATATTGGTCTCTGACAACCGGTTCGGGCCATGGAAGCCGAACAGGGTCCGGACAGGGAGGGCCAAAGGAGTATGGCTCCACTCCAAGGCTCAGATGGGCGGCAACAGGGGCAAAGATATCTCTTCCGTGGAATGTATCACTGACAGGATGCCTGTAATAGTGACTATTTTCTATGCTGAAGCAGGTTACTTTTTTAGAATATCGGAACACCATACTCAAAAGACCGTTGTTCGGTGCCAGAAACGTGTAATGCTCCGTAACGGCCAGAAGACCAATCCTTTGAGACCCAACACCAGGATCAACTATAGCGAGAAAGACGGTTCCCGCGGGGAATTCCCTAAAAGCCGATCCCAGGACGAATGACCCATCCATGACATCCTGTGGGGCAACTTGATGACTGATGTCCACAATACGCAGAGCAGGATTGATTCCAAGCACGACTGCCTTGACTATCCCCGCATAAGGGTCCTTTAATCCGAAATCACTCAAAAAGGCCAGGATCATCACTGAACCTGCAGAAATTGGCCGAGATGACCATAAATATGGAATGGCTGTAAAATCAACATTCAACTGGTCGGGGCGAGAGGATTCGAACCTCCGACCCCCTGAACCCCATTCAGGTGCGCTTCCAGACTGCGCCACGCCCCGACATACAGCACTAACTCATGAATTCAAACGTACTCTCAGGACGTTCGAATACCATTTTTTTGAATATACGTCAAGAATTCCGCAAACCCTTGATATACTTGAAACTGGCAATACGTGCTTCAGAGCTGTCCATCTACGTCTCTTACCTCTCGGGAGAGCGCCTTTCTTTAAGTCCGATTTTCTTATAAAGCGAATCAAAATACTTGTAACTTTTCCCTATCACCTCATCCCTGTTTTTTGAATTTTGGACAATTCTGTTAACTGCCTCTTGAACTACGGGGGCACTGGTACGGAAGAAAAGTAACCTTGAACGGTGAACCCTGAACCCTGAACCCGTGAACGGTTACGGAATAATATTTCCATAAGAACTAAAAATACAATCCTCAAGAACTGCTCCGGAAGGGACATCGCTACCGTCCAAAATCACACTCCTGCAAAGAGTAACACCAGATCCTAAGCTCACTCCATGCCCTATAGAGACCCAGTCCTTCCATTTAAGATCGCCAGGCAACTCAGTGCCCTGGCCAACCAGGCACTTGTTATTTTCATCTGCAAAAAGCACTTTATGGGCAGCCAGATATCCTCCGGGCGATCCTATGTCCTCCCATGCGTAATGACAGGAAATGTGATCAGCTCTAATGGCTTGCAAGCGACCACCCTGATCAATTACGATCTTAAATGCATCAATCAAAGAACTGGGACAATCTTCAGAGATAATCCCGATAAGTTCCGGTTCCAATACGGAAATACCTGTAAAGGCCATGGCATCCGGCCCGCTGCAATTAAAACCCAAGACCTTTTCGTCCATCACAGCCACATTGTTCCATGGCTCCCTCTTATGGACCACCAGTGATGCCATAGCTCCATGGTGCTGATGCAGATTAACTACCCGGGCCGGATCTAGATCTGTTACCACATCGCCGTTTATAACCAGCAGGGGCTCGTTTTTTGAGATATGAGGCAGGGCATTTCTAAGCGCTCCGCCGGTTCCCAGCAGTGATGGTTCCACCAGTGTTACAATTTTGGCTCTGCCCTTATAAGACCCCACCATCGCCAGTACCAGATATTCGAGGTGAAAACAGTTGATCATAATTTTCCTGAACCCGGCATTCTCAAGCTGGTCGAGTAATCTGTGAAGCAAAGGTCTGTTTAATACCGGGAATAAAGGCTTGGGTAAGTGAAATGTAAGGGGCTGCAAGCGTGTACCCAGACCTGCGGCGAGGATCATAGCTTGTAAGAAAGGCATACTACACAATCTGTGAAGCCGCTAAACCTTTTTTTTGCCTTCTGTTTTTGATGAACTGCCGGATTTGTTATCTGGAAGCTTTTCCGAATCGACCTCATTTTCAAGGTCCTTCAAACCGGACTTAAAGGCCCTCAGCCCCTTTCCAAGTCCCGCCCCTATTTCAGGAAGCTTCTTGCCTCCAAAGATAAAAAAGGCAATTACCAGGATGACCAACAGTTCTTGTGTTCCTAAGCCAAACATTTAAACCCTCTTGAGCCACTTGCAAAACTATATAGTATTTCAGATAAAGAATATGGTTCTTTAATCCTTCAATCACTACTGTGCTCCATAACTATGTAAACCCGAAAGCAGGAAATTCACTCCAAAGTATGTAAACATCACTGAAACAAAACCCACTATCGATAAGTAGGCGATCCTGCGACCGGCCCACCCCCTGACAAATCTTGCGTGAAGGGCCGTAGCATATACAAACCAGGTTATCAATGACCAGGTCTCCTTTGGGTCCCAACTCCAGTACGTACCCCAAGCATCATTGGCCCAAATAGCCCCTGTAATTATGCCAAGGGTCAACCAGAGGAAACCAAAGACGATTGTCTGATGTATCAACTCATCAAGGACTTTGCAATCAGGTATAACACCCATAATCCCCTCTGATGCGCCACTGAATCTATTTTTAAAAAGGTACATAATACCTAATCCGCAGGCAACAGCAAAAGATGCGTATCCAAGAAAGCACGTGACAACATGGGCAATGAGCCAATTGCTCTTAAGAGCTGGTATAAGAGGCTGTATTTTATCTTCAACATTAGGACTAAAAGATGCGTAGGCCATGGAGAGGGATGCAAATGGAGTTGCAAAGGCCCCGATCACGCGTTGCTTTACCTGCCATTCTATAATCAGATAAACCA
>JAYEMY010000114.1:0-3754 GCA_034718455.1 Thermodesulfobacteriota bacterium | reverse complement strand
AGGTCCTGACAAAATCAAGAGCTCCATCAGCCGGAGTCGAAGCCGAAGCCGGATTAATAAAAAAGAGGATAAGTAAAATTATTACAGGTTGTTTTTTCATATCGCGTCTCTTTGAATATTAGATCGAGTTAAATAGGATACAGATTTTCGCAGATCTACATAGATAAATATTATTATTCCTGAACTTAGCGCCCTTCGGGCGGACTTCTCTGACAGGATCAACAGGATTTACAGGATTTCTTAATATTTTTTATCCTGACAATCCTGTTGATCCTGTCAAAAAATGGAAATTCCTATACTATCAAGTTAAACGTAAATTACACGCTCCCAAAAATATATTGACTGATCAGCTCCTCAAGGTCAATAGCTGATTCAGTCTCTATAATGGTCCCGCCGGGCTGGAGTATAATATCCGAGCCGCCCGGCATGATCTTGATAAATTTGTCACCAATCATGCCGCTTGTTTTGACTGATGCTATGGCGTCGTCTGTGATTTGAACATCTTTATGGATCTTGAGTGTCACTAAGGCCATCTGTCTTTCCAAATCCAGGCCGATTTTGCTGATACGCCCAATCTCAACACCGGCCATCTCCACACTGCTATCGGTTTTCAGACCGGAAACAGAATTGAATCGTGCATATAGGGTGTAATTGTCGCCCCCGATGAGTTCCATCTTGCCCAGCTTGACGGTCAAATAGCCAACACAGAGAAGGCCGATAAAGACAAATATGCCTACAGTTGTTTCCAGGGAATACTTTTTCATGCAGTTCCACCGTGTTTCATACACTCGAGATAAGCGATTATTTTTTGATGTGACAAGGCCTGTCCTATTAAAGAATCCATGTCCATCCCAGGTCCGGCTTCGGCCAGTCCGGCCAGTATGGAAAAGCTGAAACAGGCTTTAGGATAGCTTTTGGTCTGGAAAATTTCCTGTTTCTGCAGATCTGTTGCCAATTCATCAAGGACCTGTTTGGCCTTTTTAAGACCTGTATGTGGTAGGATCATCAGAATCTCGTTTTGACTATACCGTGCAGAGGTATCTGCAGTGTCGAAATGGTCCTTTATAAGCGTCCCAAGGCATTGGATAATTTGCTGGGCTGCTATATGGCCGACATGCTCATTGATTTGTTCCAGATTTTCAATGGTGAACATTACAATGGAAAAGGTCTCCTGGAGGCGATCCGGTCGTCTCATTTCCTGAATGAGCATATTTTCTATGTCTAGTTTGGTATTCAATCCTGTCAGCTCGTCCTTGAGGCTTGCCTGGCCTTTGATGAACTGTTGGACAACCGGGTTTTCAGACTGTTCCAGTTCCATGGGTGTGCCCTGAAAGGGAATCCGGCAACTATCTATGATGGCTACACGATTGGAAATGAACAGGACGTCCGGGATGTCGTGACTGACTAGAATTGCTGTAAACCGAATTTTTTTCTGATGATGGGCAATCATACTCAAGACAACGTTTTTACGGAGCGGATCAAGACCGGCAGTCGGCTCATCAAAAAGGATGATCTTGGGTTCACTGACAAGTGCCCTGGCCAAAGCTACACGCTTCTGCATGCCCCCGGAGATCTGGGACGGGTACTTGTCAGTAACTTCGGAAAGCTCCATACGGTCAATTTGGGCCAGCACCTTGCTTTTGATAGCATCTTCATCCAGCCTGGTTTTCTCTCTGAGTGGCAGGGCGATATTTTCAAAGACCGTGAGCGAATCAAACAAGGCGTTATTCTGAAACATGTAACTAATCTGTTGTTTAAATGATTTTTGCTCTTTTCGGGCCAAGCCTTTTAGTTGCTTGCCATTGAAAAGGATCTCTCCCTCATCAGGTCTAAGCAACCCGATAATATGTTTCAAAAGAACACTTTTACCCTCGCCGCTTTTGCCGATAATTGTCGTAATGTCCCCTTCAAAGATGGTCAGGTTGACCCTGTCGAGGACGGTTTTTTCACCAAACCGTTTCGTCACGTTTTTTAATTCAATCAGAGGGGCAGTCACGTCGTTCTCACAGAAGGAATGAAGTCAAAACATAGTCCACTACTAAAACCAACACGCATGAAAGAACCACTGCTGAAGTCGTGGCCAGGCTCACCCCCTTGGCGCCAAAGCCGCCGGGACGCATATGCGTAAAATAACCCTGATAGCAACAGATTGTGGCGACTATTATCCCAAAAACAAAGGCCTTGATAAAGCCGCCACTCACGTCCTGCATGACTACGCTGGTCTCGATGCGGTTCAAGTAGATACCGGAATTGATACCCAGAAGGCAGACACCTGAAAGGTAGCCTCCTATAATCCCGATTACATCAAAGATTGCAGTAAGCAAAGGGAAGCTGATTATACATGCAACAATACGTGGACTGACCAGGAAGCGGATGGGATTGATATCCATGGTGTCAAGTGCATCTATCTGCTCGGAGATACGCATGATGCCGATTTCCGCAGCCATGGATGAGCCTGCCCTGGCGATAATCATGAGTGCCGTCATGACCGGTCCCAATTCACGTATAAGTGAGAGCGCTACTGCCGCGCCAAGCACTCCCTCTGATCCGAATTTAACCAGTGTATAGTAGCCCTGTAGACCCAGGACCATGCCGGTGAAAAGGCCTACCAGAAGGATGATCAGGATAGACTTAGCACCGATGAAGAAGACCTGCTGCATGGTTTTGCTTACCTGAAGGGGCAAAGAAAAAATCAGGGCAATCACGTGAATAAAAAAGATCGCAATGGCCCCTGATTCACCAATAAAGGCAATAGAGATTTTGCCCAGCCGGTTGAATGGTGCGAATATGGAATTGGTCGCTTGAGCCATATAGAGTTTATCGATCACTTTTGTTAAAAATATTATACTATCAGAGATCACAAGAAATCGCAATTTTTCCCAAGTTAAAAACTCGACTTTGGCCATTTTGTGATAGCCTGTTGATGAGGCGCGGCTATTTTTTTTAAATTTATCTCGTAGGCAGACACTGTTGCGAAAGTTTGTTATAGACAATCCGAGCAATCCTTGCTAATAGCAGGCTGAAATAGTCGGTGGTCGTTAATTGTCACGTGATATACGCTTGATATATTTTTAATTATATGATAATTTACTTTCAAAAAATAAGGAGATACTAAATGATTATTAAAACTAATATCCTTGGTTGCTCTCGTTGTGGTAGTAAAAATCTTGTTAAGAATGGATTTGACTCTAATAATGGTAAACAGCTTTACAAATGTAAGGATTGTAACGGATATGGTAGGGAGAATCCACAACATTCTAAATATTCAGACGAGAAAAAGGAATTGATAATTGGGTGTTATTTGGAAGGGATGAGTATGTGTGGTATAGAAAGAAAATTTGGTGTATGTCGTCAAACGTTAGCGTCATGGCTTAAAGCAGCTGCAAAGCAAATTGATTTTCAAGATACATTAGTTGATCCACATGAAAATGAAGTTATAGAGGTTGACGAAATGTGGTCTTTTGTTTTTTCGAGTGTTTTTAAGGTTTGGGTATGGGTTGCTATTGCTAGGCATAATAGGCAAATTATTGCTTTTGTAATTGGAGATAGGAGCAAGGAAAGTTGTAAAAAATTATGGAAACGCATTCCTTATTCATATAGAGGCAAAAGATCATTTAGTGACTTTTGGGAATCATATAAACATATTTTTGATCCTAATTTGCATAAATGTGTAGGAAAAGAAACTGGTGAAACAAACCATGTAGAACGATTGTTTTGTACTGTTCGTCAATGGTTACAGAGAGTATCGAGAAAG
>JAYEMY010000113.1:0-3777 GCA_034718455.1 Thermodesulfobacteriota bacterium | reverse complement strand
TCATAGTCGATTCTTTCGACTATATTCTTGGCATAGGTGTCACATACGACGGGATTGTCCTTCTCTGTCTCTCGAGCTCTTGCCCATAGAGGCAGCATCAAAGTCTCCTGAACTGCACCAAGGTCGATCTTAATATCCTGATTATTCATATTGCCTCCATACATAACCAGTGATTATTGACACCGATATAATTCGTAGCCAGTTTCACTGATATAATTCCATACCATTCCCACCGGTCTAATTTTGATCCATTTATATCATTCCCTGAGTTTTTTTGGAAAAACTCCTTTTCATTCCTTTCATTCTCCTGTCAGTTTTGTAATTTCGTTAGATTCAAATCATTTTCTCTAATATAGGAGAAAATGACTATGGAAGAGATCCTCTGTGTTTATTGTGGCGACCTGTTTGACCCGAGCCCAAGGCATAAAAACCAGATCGCTTGCAAGAAGCCACAATGTCAAAGGGCCAAGAAGGCTGAGTGGCAAAGGCATAAGATGAAGACCGATCCGGTCTACAATGCCTCCCAGAAAATTAGCCAGAAACAGTGGGCCAGCGCCAATCCGGGCTATTGGAAAAGCTACCGTAATAAGAACCCCGACAAAGCGGAGCGTAATAGAGTCCTTCAGACAATCCGAAACCGAAAGGCCAGGTCAAAAAAGTCGGGTACAAAGATGGACACGCCGTTGATTGCAAAGATGGACGCGTCAAAATCCGGCAATTTTCAGGCGCTTGGTCAGTTTTGGCTCATCCCTGTGGTTGCAAAGATGGATGCGTTAAAAGTTAATATCGTTAAGATTCCAATCCTTTATCCTTGATTGCAAAGATGGATTCGTTAGGGGGTGTTAGCAAACCATGATAATCTGGCCTTAAATCCACACTGAAATAAAGAAAGGAGGCGGCCATGATTACCAAAAAAATCATAAATTCCAAACGGGTTCGGTGTATTGACGGAGGGTTCAGCTTTATCCCTCACAGGTTCCTTACTGATGGGTTTTTGAAAGCCCTCAGCCAAAAGGAACTTCTATTGTATCTATTTCTTGTCCTGGCTTCGGATCGCAACGGCCTTTCCTATTACGCCTATGACAATATCTGTTCTTTACTCCGATTCACAGTCGATGATTACATCGAAGCGAGGAACAGCCTTTTACAAAAGGACCTGATCGCCTTTGATGGAACCCTCTTCCAGGTCCTCGATTTACCCTCGAAGCCCTTCACTGTTGTAAATCAGCAAGAAAATCAGGAAGCCATTGCCCGTCTTATCAACCATTCTTTTAAGGAGGTTGATCATGCTTGATAAAAGAACGATCTTCGAGATCCATCGGCTCAAGAATCAGGAATGGTCACAAAGACGGATTGCCCAGGAACTCAGAGTAGGCAGAATAACAGTAAAAAAATACCTTGAAAATCCAGAACAAGTCTTCCCTCAAAAAGCACCAAGACCATCCAAACTGGACCCTTACCAGGACCTTATTGATCAGTTTCTCGAACAGGATCCGCAGGTATACGCCACCGTGGTCCTTCAACGCCTTCAAGATGCCGGTTTTGACGGGAAAATAAGCATCCTCAGGGATTATCTTTACGAAAAACGAGGCCAGTCAAAAAACCGTAAGGCTTTTATCCGGTTTGAATCAGCACCATGCCACCAGTGCCAGATTGACTGGGGACACTTCGGTTCCATTCAATACGGCAACACAAAAAGAAGACTCTATTGTATGGCGGTTATTGAGTCCCACAGCCGATTACTTTACCTGGAATTTACTCACTCTCAGAGACAGGAGACCCTGCATCGGTGTCTCCTCAACGCTTTCCGTTTTTTTGGGGGCACCCCCAGGGAACTGGTTTCCGATAATATGCTCACGGCGGTTATAGAACGGGACGGGTCCCTAATACGCTACAATGAATCCTTTTTGGAGTTCCTTCGCCCCTTTGCCATTGTCCCTTATGCCTGTAATGTCAGAAGTCCCCACGAAAAAGGGAAGGTGGAAAAGGGCGCCATACATTACATCCGGTACAATTTTTTCCCGCTGAGGTCCTTTGATGACCTCAAAGACCTTCAGCATCAGGCCGATCAGTGGAGGGACCATGTGGCCAACATCAGGCTCCACAGCACAACAGGTGAACGACCCATAGACCGCTTTAAGTCACAGGCCATGAGATCCTTGCCTCCTTTTTTGCCCGATTGCAGGGACACGGCTTCAGCAAAGGTCTATCCCGATTTCTCCGTCCGCTTTGATGCCAATAGTTACACCGTCCCACCGTGGGCCATCGGCAGGCAGGTCATTGTTAAAGCCGATACGCAGACCCTTGCTGTTTATCTCAAAAACAAGGTCATTGCCACCCATGTCCGTTCCTATAAACGAAAGGAGCGCATTGAACTGCCGGCACACCAAGAGGCTGCACAAAAGCAACAACGTAGATTTTGGCAATCACAATATGTCCGTGCCTTCATCAGCCTGGGGGAAGAAGCTAAAACATACCTCGAACGGCTTGCCACTACCAATCAGCCCATTAAAAACAGCCTGAAAAAACTCTTATCCCTCAAAGAGGAGTACGGATCTTATGCCCTCGTTGAGGCCATCAAAAAAGCCTCCTTACACAATGCCTATGGCGCCCATTACATCGAAAATATCCTCTACCAGGAGATGACGCCCAAAACAAATCATCCTCCGGTCAGGCTTAAAGATGAGAATCTCAACAATATCTGTCTCGAAAAGCCCGCTTTAGCCGAATACGATACTTTAGTTGTCAAAAGGAGCAAAAAACCATGACAGATTTACAGCGCCTCAAGGAAAAACTCATAAGCCTTCGGCTCAAGACAATGGCACAGGAACTTGATACCATCCTCGAAAATGCAAACAAAAAGAATACCGACTTCTTGTCTATACTTGATCGCCTCGCCGATGTGGAGGCGGAGCATCGCCGGCAAAACGCCATTAAACTCAGATTCCAGCAATCCAAACTGAACGAAAAAACCACCATCGACCAGTTTGACTTCAATCATCATAAATCAAGAAAGGAGCAGAAAACGCAGATCCTAAACCTCTTCAATCTGGAGTTTGTCACAGAGCACAAGGATGTGATCTTGATCGGAAACCCAGGCACCGGAAAGACCTTCTTGGCCAAGTCAATCGCCTATGCCGCTTGCAATGCCAATGTTAAGGTCCTTTTTACCACCGCCATTGATATGATCAATCATCTCATCGCTGCAGAAGCAGATCATTCGCTCCTGAAAAAACTCCACTATTATCAATCTCCGGCTCTCCTTGTTTGTGACGAGTTAGGGTATCTTTCCCTTGGCCAACAGGGGTCACACCTCTTTTTCCAGGTTATCAGCGCAAGACACCAGATCAAGTCAACCCTGCTGACAACAAATCTGCCTTTCGCTGAATGGGGAAACGTGTTCGATTCAACTACCGTGGCCACAGCGATCGCCGACCGGCTCGTTCACAACTCCGAGGTCCTTATCATGAGGGGAACAAGTTATAGAAGAAAACAGAAATAGCTCCACATAAAACTTAGCAAAACATAGGGGAGTTGGATATTTGTCCCAACTCCTCAATACAAATCTCTGCCTTTCTTAGCATGCAGCAACGCAGAACTATATCTTCAGCATCCACTGGTTTCAACCTCAAACGGTGCCTTTGATTCTATTCTTCGCTGATGTCAATACTTTATGGAGGTCAACTCATAAAAGGGGCTCTTATTGACCTTTTCTGATAGGGATTTAATAAATTCAGGATTGAGATTTTTCATAATAACCCTTCTGTTAAACTCTCA
>JAYEMY010000112.1:0-3793 GCA_034718455.1 Thermodesulfobacteriota bacterium | reverse complement strand
TCCCTTTTTGGCCCTGTTTTCCCTGAGAGAATTCCTTTTAATATTTCGGCGTTTTCTTCTGCGTCTCCGCCCTTCAGATCCTCGACCTTGCATGGCTTAAGCCCTGCATCTTCCGGTCTGATCACGAATTCCTTTACTTCTTTCTTGTCCCACTGGGCCACAATACTTTTACCTAAAAGGCTGAGTTCGTCCAGCCCTCCTTCGCCGTGTACTACCCAAGCCCTTTTACTGCCGAGGCGCCCAAGGACCTCTGCAAGGGGCCTTGTAAGCATGGGGTCATAGACTCCAAGCAACTGCACATTTGCCCATGCAGGGTTTGTAAGGGGCCCGATGACATTGAATATAGTGCGGATACCTGTCTCCCGTCTCGGTCCTATGGCGTATTTCATGGCCGGATGAAGAGCAGGCGCAAACATAAAACCCATACCTATGGTCTCCACTGCTCTTGCCACATCCTCCGGTGACAGGGCCAGGTTTACACCAAGGGCCTCAAGCACATCCGCACTCCCTGACCTGCTGGACACGGAACGGTTGCCGTGTTTTGCAACCTTGACGCCGGCCCCTGCGACCACAAAGGCGGCTGTTGTTGACACATTGAAGGTCTGGGCCCCGTCGCCTCCGGTCCCGCAGGTGTCAACAAGCGGTTCTCCTGGAGATAAGTTTATATGGATACGGAGGGCCTTTTTTCTCATGACCTCGGCCGCGCCGGCTATTTCATCCACAGTCTCGCCTTTCATCCGCAGGCCCGTGATGAAAGCGCCGATCTGGGCAGGTGTTGCCTCTCCCTCCATAATTATTTCCAGAACTGACGAAATTTCAGCCTGGCTGAGGTCTTTCCTGCTGACAACATCAGAAATGGCTTTTTTTAATATATCCATACCCCTCTACTATCCCTTTAATCCCCATAAGCGCTTTAAAAGATGAACGTCGAACATCTTTTTATTTAATCCTGTACTCAAGTTTGCAAAAAATTCCTAAGAAGATTGACCCCCTCAGGAGTCATGATGGATTCCGGGTGAAATTGTACTCCCTCCACAGAAAATTCCCTGTGCCTGAAACCCATGAGTTCGTCCTGCTCCGACCACGCTGTTGTTGCGAGACAGTCCGGAAGAGTCGCCTCATCTACAATAAGAGAATGATACCTCATGGCCTCGAATGGATTCGGCAGGCCGCGATATACGCCCTTTCCATCGTGTTTGATCATTGAAGTCTTGCCGTGCATAAGCCTTCTTGCCCTGACCATCTTGCCTCCAAATGCAACACCGATGGATTGGTGGCCGAGACACACGCCCAGGATCGGGATCTTTCCGGCAAAGTGACGTATGGCAGCCACGGATATACCCGCCTCGTTGGGTGTGCAAGGACCGGGGGAGACAAGGAGGTGGTCCGGTGTCCAGGAGGCTATCTCTTCTACAGTGGCCTTATCATTTCTTACAACCTTAATATCCGCCCCCAGCATTCCCAGGGCCTGGACCAGGTTGTAAGTAAAGGAGTCGTAGTTGTCGATAACTATAAGCATTGTGATAGTTCCTCATGGGCGACGTCGATGGCCCTCATGAGAGCCTGCCCCTTGCTGATGGTCTCCTTCCACTCAAAAGTGGGGTCTGAGTCAGCAACTATACCGGCTCCGGCCTGAAGGTAAAGCATATCCTTTTTTTGGCAGAGGGTACGAATGGTGATGGCAAGATCCATATTGCCAGAAAAACCGAAGTAGCCTACGGCACCGGCATACGGTCCCCGCCGGGCGTGTTCAAGCTCCTCTATTATCTCCATGGCCCTAATCTTGGGCGCTCCTGACACAGTACCTGCTGGAAAACAGGCCTGTAGTACGTCAAACATATCCTTTCCATCCATTAGTTCCCCTTTAACACCTGTGACAATATGCATCACATGGGAATAACGTTCCACAACCATCATATCCTCAACCTTGATGCTCCCCATCTTGGCAACCCTGCCGGCATCATTTCTTCCAAGGTCAAGCAGCATCAGGTGTTCAGCCCTTTCTTTAGGGTCAGCGAGAAGTTCCTTTTCAAAGCGTATGTCCCCCTCTTGATCCTTACCCCTTGGTCTGGTGCCTGCAATAGGTCTTACTTCAATCTTATTGCCTGTCAGCCTGACTAAAATCTCAGGCGAAGAACCAATGAGCACCTCGTCTTCCAGGTGCAGGTAATAAAGATAAGGCGATGGATTTATCCTTCTAAGGGCACGGTACAGGTCAAACGTAGGGATAGAGTTTTTGCCGGAAAACCTTTGAGAAAGCACTACCTGGATTATATCCCCTGCCCGGATGTATTCCTTTGCCCTGCGGACAATGTCCTCAAATCGTTCCTGGGGGACCTCCGGGCTGAGGCTGGTGGCAGGGATGGAAGTCGTATTTGCAGGCGGGGCAGGGTAATCCAATCCGTGTCGAATGCGACGGATCACGTCTTCTATAGCTTTTTTTCCTCTTATATATACGGATTCTGCGTTGTCTTCGGGTTCTACCTGGAGGCAGACAATGATCTTGAGAGCCTGCTTGATATTGTCATAGACAAGCAGGATCTCGGGAAACATGAACACAGCATCATTGAACCCTGCTGAGTCTGAAAGATTTTCAGGCAGACGCTCCATAAAGCGAACCATATCATATCCCATATATCCAACAGCCCCTCCGTAAAATCGAGGAAGACCAGGGACCTCTGCCGGTGAAAATCGTGCCATTATTTCTCTGAGGGCGGCAAGCGGATCAGCAGCAGTAATATTTTCCCGCTTGCCCTCGATCTCCGTGAAAATATCATTCCCCTTACAACCGAAGACCAGAAAGGGCCTGAATCCAATAAAGCTGTATCTGCCCCACTTCTCTCCGCCTTCAAGGCTCTCCAGCAGGAATGAGTAACTATTTCCTCCAAACTTTGCAAACAGAGATACAGGCGTATCAAAGTCAACTGCTATCTCTTTCCATATTGGTATGATATTCGCGTCTTTAGCCAACGATTTGAACTGGGTCAGATCCGGAGTGATCATGATATATTGTCCTTAGTATATGTTCAGAAGTTCAGGGTTCATTTTAATCCCATAAGCCACAATAAAAAAACCGTGAACACCTTTGCGTATCCACGGCCTTTTGAGTTTACCTTTAAGGTTTAGCCTAAAAGGAGCAGACGCGCACCATTCCTCTGTGCCACTGCCACCACCATAGAACTAAATCAGCAGTTTGTTTTCCGGCATAAGGTTGATGCATATTTTGTCTTTCCTTCAGGCAAATATGTTTTAAAAAAAACGTTCACAGATCTATGGTTCAGGGATACCATTCAAAACTCTTGAATCAACGGTTATGAACCCTTGAACCCTAAACTTTTGAACCTTCTAACATCTATTATATGACCTGCTTCAGGGTGATTGTCAAGATTCATTCCAGAATACGATTTAGGAAAAGGACGCGGATTGCCGAAGTAAAGAATGATGATCTCGCTGAAAAAATTTTGAGTGGAATCATGTTTCTGGCTTTTTGCAGTATAATCAATGAGGGCTTTTTATTTTTAACCGTTCAGAGGTTCAGTGTTCAGGTTTTAAAGGCCGAACACAATTAAGACAGGATATTTCTATAACAGAGATCACAAGAAATCAGTATGGCATTATTCAAGTAGCTGAAATCATTAAAAGGCCATTTCTCAAGTAAACGTGTGTATGCTGAAAAATCTAAATTTTAACTTACTGATATTACTGATAATATTTTTTCTTTAGTTTGCTTGACTTTGAAAACTTTTTCGGTATCATATCTCATTATGGCGATCAAATCCGAAAGAGTCGGCAA
>JAYEMY010000111.1:0-3800 GCA_034718455.1 Thermodesulfobacteriota bacterium | reverse complement strand
TAATTCTTCCTCCCATGTTATTATCTCAGACACAAAAGATCCTTTGAAAGCAATAGCACTCAATCCCATAAAAGTACAAGAAATTTTAATATTACTACTATCAGAAAAGATCATACGCTCAAAAAAACTATTGACAAGATACCAAACCGGACATATTCTGTAAACTGTTATAGAGACTAGTTTGCAATTAACTGGGGATGATTTTCCTTTAACCAGATTCCCGATTTGGAACCTCTTAAGGAAAAATTGTATAATTTAATAGTACATGAGTTTCGGCTAAAAGGAATATTTGACCAAAAGATATTGGATTACCATGTCTCTATCTGCGAGAAAGAAACGCATACAAGCAGATATAGTCTAATATATTCTGGTCATTTCGTTACGATAGCCGAAAGTCATGTAGTATAGGAATTTCCATTTTTGGACAGGATTAACAGGATTGTCAGGATAAAAAATATTAAAAAATCCTGTTAATCCTGTTAATCTTGTTAGAAAAATCCGCCCGGAGGGCGCTAAGTTCAACTATAGTTATGAGAATTATAGATTTTTATAAATGAGATTCATGTTTAATAAAATCTGACTTTATATTTTTAGAAATTACAGAAAATTAAACATAAAAAATCCCGTAAATCTTATGCCGCCATTGAATAAAAACTGAAAAAGTAATATAGAAGAACGGCTCTGAGCTAAGTCGCAGGAAAGTGACACCTATATTGAAAAAATATCCACAACAGATACGAAAAATTATTGCTAAAGATAAAAAGGAGAAAATCATATGAAAATCGCGATCAGTGCAACAGGAAAAGACCTGGACTCTGCTATAGACCCCAGATTTGGAAGGGCTGGCTATTTTATAATAGTTGACACAGAATCAGGAAACATTATCAACGTTATCGACAATTTGGCAGCTCAGAATGCCGCCCAGGGAGCAGGTATTAATGCAGCCACTCTTGTAGCTGGATCTGGTGCTCAGGTAGTCTTGACAGGACAAATAGGACCCAAAGCCTTTGAAGTCCTCCAGGCAAGTGGAATCAAGATGATCTCAAACGTAAGCGGAACTGTCGGGGAAGCTGTGGAACAGTATAGGAAAGGAGCTATTCCATCACCGGACGAAGGTCCCAGTGCTGCGGCAAATTCAGGCAAAACCTTTGGTCCATCGTTTGGCGGTCGCGGCATGGGAGGCGGCAGAGGTCGAGGCATGGGTGGCGGTGGTCGTGGAATGGGCGGCGGCGGCAGAGGTCGAGGCATAGCCGGCGGCGGTCGCGGAATGGGCGGAGGCGGCGGCGGAATGGGCGGTAAAAAAAGTTAAGGCTCTTAATAACAAATAAGTATAAAGGAAATTATTATGAAACTTGCAGTGGCAAGTGGAAAGGGAGGAACAGGCAAGACCACGGTCTCTGTAAGCCTGGCTTTGGCAGCTAAGGGACCTGTTCAGCTCCTGGACTGCGATGTGGAGGAACCAAATGCCCATATCTTTTTGAGCCCTTCGATCGAACAGAAAAATCGATGTACCCTCGTAGTCCCATCTGTAATTGAGAGCAATTGCACATATTGCGGCAAGTGCCGTGACATATGCAGATTCAATGCTATTACGGTCTTTAATAAAATTATAATGACCTTCCCTGAGCTCTGCCACTCCTGCCGTGGCTGCTTTCTGATATGCCCTGAGGATGCACTGGCTGAAACAGAACGGGAGATCGGGTTTGTCGAAAAAGGCCATGCCAACGGAATATCCTTTGTGCAAGGCCAATTAAGGATAGGCGAAGCCATGTCCCCGCCTCTCATAAAGGCAGTAAAGGCAGAGGCGGAAACATCGCCCGAATGCCTGGTTATTCTGGATTCGCCGCCAGGCACCTCGTGCCCGGTAATCGCCACTGTGAATGATGCAGACTATACATTGCTTGTCACCGAGCCCACGCCCTTTGGCCTCCATGACCTCAAGCTGGCAGTGGGAATGCTCAGAAAGCTCAAGCGGTCCTTTGGTGTAATCCTTAACCGCTCAGACTTGGGGAATGGAGATGTTGGGACGTGGTGCAGACAGGAAAATATACCTATACATCTAAATATCCCATTTGATCGTAGGATTGCCGAAGGTTACGCCATAGGAGAGCCCCTTATTGTAAGCCGGCCGGACCTGCGCAGCAGCTTTGAGTCCTTACTGGAGGAACTTGTACAATGAGGGAAATCCTGATCTTGAGCGGTAAGGGAGGCACAGGGAAAACTACATTGGTTGGTTCTCTGGCGGCACTCGTACCCAATACAGTCCTGGCTGACTGTGACGTAGACGCCGCGGATCTGCACCTGCTGCTTAATCCAAAAATCAAAAAGGAAACAGAGTTCTGGTCCGGTGTAACTGCAGAGGTGGATCCATCATTATGTACGGCATGTGGGATCTGTGAAGAACTTTGTCAGTTTGATGCAATAACAACCCTCGAATCAGCCGAGGTTGATCCCCTATCCTGTGAAGGATGCGGAGTCTGCGCTGAATTTTGCCCGGAAGGGGCCATAAACCTCAAGGACAATCTGTGCGGTTCATGGTTTATTTCAGATACTGATTACGGGCCAATGGTCCATGCTCAACTCGGCATGGGGGAAGAAAATTCCGGAAAGCTGGTCAGCCTGGTAAAAAAAGAGACCAGGGCCATTGCTGAGAAAATAAAGGCCGATTGGATACTGGTTGATGGATCACCCGGCATCGGCTGTCCTGTGATAGCGTCTCTTGCCGGTGCTGACCTGATACTCGTGATTACAGAACCGACAACATCTGGACTCCATGACCTCAATCGCGTGGTAGATCTTGCGGAACACTTTAATATCCCTACATGCGTATGTATAAATAAATCTGACCTGAACCAGGAAGTTGCAAAAAAAATCCAGGAGACCTGTCTAAAAAGACAAATTTCCATGTTGGGTCTGATTCCATTTGACCCCGAGGCCGTGTCAAGCGTGGTTGCCTGCAGACCCCTGGTAGAAAATTCAGACGGGCCGGGTGCCATGGCTATAAGAAAAATTTGGAAAAAATTAGAAAAAATTGCCCTTAATCAGCAGAAAAAGTAAAAGTGCATGGTGCAAAATATCCGTTAATAGGATAAATTAGTCATCATCTTTAACAGTGGCTGCAGGATTTTGGCCAAAAGAAATAATTATAGGGAGAATAAACGATTGAAGGAAAAACCAGCAAATCCTATGACAAATCCTGTTCTTGAGGAGCAGGACGAAAGGATTAAGGAAAAACTACGGAACATAGACAATAAAATCATGGTAATGAGCGGCAAGGGCGGTGTTGGCAAAAGCACTGTATCCATAAACCTGGCAATCGGGCTTTCCCTTGAAAATTATTATGTGGGTCTCCTGGATGTAGATCTGCATGGGCCTAATGTGCCCAAAATGTTGGGTGTTGAAAAAGGAGAACTTCAACAGCGGCCGGATGGCACGGTTGGACCTGTTTACTACTCGCCCAACCTGAAGTTTATGTCTATAGAACCCCTTTTGCCCACAAGAGATTCTGCTGTCATATGGCGTGGCCCCCTTAAGACATCTGCTATTAGGCAGTTTGTTTACGAAATCGAGTGGGGAAAGCTCGACTATCTGATAATTGATGCGCCACCGGGGACGGGTGACGAGCCTATGACTGTGGCTCAGACCATACCAGACGCCTGTGCAGTAGTAGTAACTACGCCCCAGGAGGTATCACTTCTGGACGTCAGGAAATCCATAAGCTTTTGTAAACAAATAAACATGCCGGTCTTAGGCATTGTAGAAAACATGAGTGGCATGATCTGTCCACATTGCGGCAAGGC
>JAYEMY010000110.1:0-3811 GCA_034718455.1 Thermodesulfobacteriota bacterium | reverse complement strand
AGTCATTTTCTTGAAAAATTACCAAGTTGCCGACTCTTTCGGATTTGATCGCCATAATGAGATATGATACCGAAAAAGTTTTCAAAGTCAAGCAAACTAAAGAAAAAATATTATCAGTAATATCAGTGGGTTAAAATTTAGATTTTTCAGCATGCACACGCTTACTTGAGAAATGGCCTTTTAATGATTTCAGCTACTTGAATAATGCCATACTGATTTCTTGTGATCTCTGGGGTTAATTTAAATGAGCACAAATGGGTCAGTTATGATGAGCGTTGAAGGGTGAACCCTATTCAGCTGGGCAGGGAAGGCGGAGGACGGAGGGCGGGGTACGGAGGACGGAGGGCGGAAGACGGAGGATACCCCAGTGAAATACGTTTCACTGTCACTGACGTGAATTTCACGGGGTACAGAGGACGGTTTAAAGATAGAAGGCGAGAAGATGAGAGGGTGGGAAGATTAGAGAATTTAGGGATTAAATCATGGCAAGAAACCATGAGACAGGCAGCATTAAGGCATTGGAGCCAACTTCAAAATCCTTTTTGGAAAGAAGTAGGCCTTTCTTAAAATGTCTGATCATGGTGATACTGTCTCGCAACGTAACGTGATTTTGATATTTTACCTCAATAGATTGTGGCCCTTCCTGATCAAGAAACACAAAATCGACTTCTTTGCCCGCCTTGCTTTGCCAATAAAAGAGATCCGAAATCGAAGACAGGCCAGCGTTTATAAATCGGCTTTTTCTCAAAAGATGATTCCCTACGACAGCTTCGATCAGCATGGAGTCTTCAATCTTTAAATGAGGATGATATGTGAGTAAAATAGTGCTAATGACGGGATCAAAGGGGTAGATTTTTTTTCCTTTTCTTAGCTTTGGCAGATTTTTGTTGGCATCTAAGGCCTGGAGGAAATAAAGGATATAGGAGTCAGAAAGTATATTGATGTAATCGTGTGCCGTATGGTGGGAACCCATGCCCGTTTCCACTGCAAGCTTTTTCCAATCGACAGGAGTTCCTATGTGTTTCAAGATGGGAAGCGCTATGTGCATTAGAAGCGAGATGTTTTTTTTCAACCTGGCCATATCTCCCTCAATAATTGCCCGGAAAGTCATAAGAAGGTGTTCATCGGGCTCTCCCTTCAGGTGGGCATCAATCCATGCAGGAAACCCACCGGTTTTAAGGTAAGCATGCAAGGCTCCTTCTAACTCAGTTTTGTACATGCGAAAATCAAAAAAGTCCGCTTCTTCTTTTTCTAAAATTTCGGAGATAGAATCAACCGGGGCGAGTTTTATTTGAGGATAAATAATGCTCAAAAATTGACGGAAAGACAGGGGCAATAGAACAAAATCGCACCCTTTTCCACGCCTGCCTGGAAGCTTTTCGGAACTTCTTTTCAGATCAAGGGCCGAAGAACCTGTAATAACATAGGTGGCATTCTTGTCAAAACCCATATCGATAAGGACCTTTATTCCGCGCGGCCACTCTGGAAGGAAAGAGGCTTCATCCAGAAAAAGGTATCTTCGGTTGGAGGTTGCGATGGTCTTAAAGTAATAAAGGATAACCTCCAGAACTTCATCTGCGGTTCTGGCGGCATCTATGGAAAGAAAGAAAATGTCTTTTTCCGAAACTTTTTTGTCGGCCAGGAGATTTTTAATAAAAAGCTTGATCAGGGTGGTTTTGCCTACCTGTCTTGGCCCCTTGATTATGTGAAGTGCGTCCTCCTGCAGAGGAGTCTTGAGCAAGGGTGGGTGCCACTTGATCTTAGATGCTTCGAAAGTTCGAATGTGTTTGTCTTGATTGATGGATTGCCTGTCGCGCCACCACGGATTCATATCAAAAACAAGATCTATTAAAGCCATACATACTCCCTTTTTATTTTTGTAACGCCACAAAATTGGCATTTTATGGCATTGGATTGCCCCAATTTATCCTCTGGACAATTCTTTGTCAACACAAAAGAATCGAAAAGCAATTTTGAACGGGAACTCAGAGGGGGCGGGAAAGACAGAGGACGGAGGACGGAAGACGGAACAAGGGGATGGATTATAACAACAGGATGACAGGATGAATTCCCTTCGGGAAGGGATGATTGGCTAAAGGATGGGATGGGGATGGTTGGATGTGTTGAACAGGCGGGTCTTAAGTTTCTATCCGTTTCTTGATGAGCCTGTAGACTTCTTTTCTGTGAATTATACCAAAGATAAAAATACTGCCATTCGAAGCTTTAAAAACCACCCGGTAATCTCCGACTCTCAACTTCCAGTATCCTCTAAGGTTTCTTTGCAACGGTTTTCCATAGACTTCAGGTCGTGTGGTAAGGCGTTGTTCAATGGCTCTCTTTATAATGCTCCTATTTTTCGCATCAATTTTAGGGAGGTCTGATTTTTTAACGTCCGGATGGTAGTTGAGTTTGTACGCCATTGTTTTTCCACAAGAGCGATATATTAAGACCATACATCAGCATGGCTTAGCGCCTTAGAGTCATTCCATGATTCGTCCCTTTTTTCGGCAAATCCAGAAAGGGCGATATCCTCTTGAATTTCCATGGCCTCTTTGAGCAAATCCCTGACCTTAGCGGACAACGAGACATTATCCTTTTTTGCCAGAAGTCGGACATCCTGGTAAAGCAAATCGTTCAGGACTACATTTATACGCGGATTTTGAGCCAGCATGATCTTTTCCTCCAGATAAAATAAATTTAAGTATAACAGTGGTGATACACCATGTCAAAGAAGGGAACAGGGGTCAGGTCTACACTCTTGACAAAACAGTCAAGAGTGTAGACCTGACCCCTACCCTATTTATTGCGGCGAGGTTAGCGAGCGAATAAAAAACAAATATTTTCCTTGACAATCAGAGATTCCCCGCAACTTGTTGCGAGGAGCTTCATTAAACAAGGATGTTTCCCTTATTTAAGGTGTTTGTAGATATCTTTTCTGTGGCCGATTTTTGCTACCAGGATTATAAGGGTATCATCATGAATCTCATAAATAATGCGATAATCTCCCGTTCTTATTTTATGAAAATTATTGTTACCCTTCATTTTTGTTGTAGCCGGGTCCGGCAGGTTTTCAGCAAGGACGTCGATTTTTCTCTTTATCCGTATCAATTCCTTGCGGGGAAGTTTCTTCAGACTCTTTTCAACGGATGGCCTGAACTTTATGGTGTCTGTCATGTTAGAGGCCCAGCTTTTTCCAGAACTGCCCGGCTGGAATGTCCTCGCCCGGTTCTTTAATGGCCTTCATGGCATCGGCAATATCTATCCGGTCTTCTAATTCCTGAAGCAGCCTGAGCTCATCCATTGCGACTAGAGCGGCAACCTCCTCGCCTCTTCTGGTCAGGATGATAGACTCTTTGCCAAAGGCCACGCGGTTTACAATATTAGAAAATTTCTTTCTGGCATCAGCCGTGGATATTTTAGCAGGCATGATATTATCTCCTGTGTTGTACTTGATGTACGGATGGTACAATAGGATAGATAATATGTCAAGATAAAGAGGGGACAGGGGTCAGCCATTAAAAGGCCTTTGTCAAGGGACATTTTCCCCCATTCAAGGAGAAAGGCTATCTTTTTCTCCTTGCAAAGGTCAACATTACGATTTTTCTCCTTGCTACTGTGATTTTCAGCCTCTTTTCCCACACCCTATTTTTCAGGATTGTCGTGTCAGTAACATCTTCACTGCACCAGTCACCCATCAGGATCAAGACAGTGAAACTAAAACTTATGTTTCAAGGCCTCTGTCTGCTTCTGCAGACCCAGAAAATCTTCGGTTCCATACTGTGTCCAATCACTAAATAAATCTCAGATCTCA
>JAYEMY010000109.1:0-3814 GCA_034718455.1 Thermodesulfobacteriota bacterium | reverse complement strand
GATGCATATATAAAACCTTAGAAAAAGCTAATGTCTTTCTCGATACTCTCTGTAACCATTGACGAATAGTACAAAACAATCGTTCTACATGATTTGTTTCACCAGTTTCTTTTCCTACACATTTATGTAAATTAGGATCAAAAATATGTTTATATGATTCCCAAAAGTCACTAAATGATCTTTTGCCTCTATATGAATAAGGAATGCGTTTCCATAATTTTTTACAACTTTCCTTGCTCCTATCTCCAATTACAAAAGCAATAATTTGCCTATTATGCCTAGCAATAGCAACCCATACCCAAACCTTAAAAACACTCGAAAAAACAAAAGACCACATTTCGTCAACCTCTATAACTTCATTTTCATGTGGATCAACTAATGTATCTTGAAAATCAATTTGCTTTGCCGCTGCTTTAAGCCATGACGCTAACGTTTGACGACATACACCAAATTTTCTTTCTATACCACACATACTCATCCCTTCCAAATAACACCCAATTATCAACTCCTTTTCCTCGTCTGAATATTTAGAATGTTGTGGATTCTCCCTGCCATATCCGTTACAATCCTTACATTTGTAAAGCTGTTTACCATTATTAGAGTCAAATCCATTCTTAACAAGATTTTTACTACCACAATGAGAGCAACCAAGGATATTAGTTTTAATAATCATTTAGTATCTCCTTATTTTTTGAAAGTAAATTATCATATAATTAAAAATATATCAAGCATATATCACGTGACAATTAACGACCACCAAAAAAGGGACTTACTGCCTACTCAACTATGGCAAGGCCCACCGGGGCAGCTCCCAAGGGTATGCGTCCAGCCGGCCGGTTCGAGGTCAGGTCTATGACCGTCACTGCCCTGGAGTCCTGGTTGCCCACATAGAGCCATCGGCGGTTCGTTGAGGAGGCCATCTCCATGGGAGTTCCTCCTACTGAAATTTCCTGCGAGACACTGAGCTGTCCGGGCAAGAGGACAGAAAGAGACCCGCCTTCATAATTGGACACGTAAATGCGAACTCCGCTCAGTAAAAGCCTCCTCGGAGAGAATCCTGCATTAATACGCGCCCGGACCTGCCGGGTTTCAAGGTCGTAAACACTTATAGTATTGGAGTCGCTTTCTGCTATATAGAGCAGATCCCTCCAGGCGAGAAGGCCTTGGGGAGAACTGCCGACAGGCACAGTCTCCATTGTGTTCAGACTCTCAGGATTCAGAAGAAAAACAGCCTGCGAAAGGCCCGATGAGACGGCGAGCCGCTGGTGATCCGGGAGATAGGCCGCATACTGAGGCCGGTTGCCCATATGGACCCGCCCGGCAAGGCTTTTGGACTGAAGATTCATGCGAATCAGATAGTTCCCGCGCTTGTCCAGGATGTATGCCCAAAGCCCATCAGGACTCATGGTCATGAAGCTGGGTTCCATGGTGAGTGGGACCCTGATTACATCCACAAGCCGGCTTGTGGAAAGTTCAATGACATTTATGGCAGACTTTCTTGTAGCCAAAACGTAAAGCCTGTTTCTCGAGCAATCCAGGGCAAGGTAAGTCGGGTGCCCGGCAATCCCTATAGACCCGCAAACCCGGCACTTGTCGGTCCTCACCATATACACCGTATCGATATCAGGGCAGGCAACATAGGCAAGGCCTGCCACCAGCGGGGTGGATTGAGGTGCTGCTGCCATGACCGGATCGATGAAAGAAGTTCCCTGCAAGGAGGCTGATACGTCCCAGGTAATAAAGAGACACCGGCTGTTGCCCTTTTCCAGGTCAATGGCAGTGTGAACAGGCATTTCCAGGACGGTCTTCTTTAAGGCAGGGAAGACCATCTTGCCCCGGACGTAAATTCCAGCTTTTTCAAACCTGATTCTTACTTTATCGTAACGCCCCGGAGTCAACAGTCGTTCAGCAAGCAGTGTCTGTCCCCAATCCATCCGGCTGACGTCAACCTCCACTGGCTTGAATGCCAGGGGTATCCAGAGATTGTCTTTGCAGATTTCAATAGAGGTGATCCAGAGCCGGACTTGAGGCGATAGATGGTCCTTGACATTCAAAAAAACTGACAGACGTGCCCCTTGTTCTGCACCTCCGGCACGGAATCCGCTCAAATTCTCAATCCCGCTTTGGGGGGAACAGCAGGAAAGGGGCAGGACCAGACCGAGGATCAGCAACAGTAGCCATACAAAACGAAGTTTTTTTGGTTGAAAGACAATACACATAAAATTAGTACCTTAGTAATTATTCTCGTGTTTTGTGTGACAGAATATTTTCAAGTTAAGTTTGAAGTCAAAATGTTTTCTTATAAGTCGGAGCCTCTCCAATAGTCTGAAGCCAGGTGTCATCAGATCCGTGAAAGTGACAGTTGTCACAGTTGATGGACAGGCATTCGGTCCCATTGCAATCCGGTGATGTCTTATGACAGTGCAGGCCGCACTGAGTACCTGGGGATGGGTATGGCGCGTCACCCGCGAAGTGATGAACTCCGCTCCATTGGGGTGTGGCAGATGAACCAGTGTCCGCTTCATGACACCTTGCGCAGAGGTAGCCCCACTCGTTTGAGGATGGTGTACTGATTTCTCCTCCCAAATTTCCTCCATTGACACGACGCCGGATCAGCATGATATTCTGTGAACCGTGTGATTCATGACAATCCAGACAGGACAGAACAAAATTCCCTTCGGTAACAGATGCGGTGAGGTATGGTTCCACAAAATCAACAGATGTTGAGTTACTGCTGTCCCTGTATTGCCGGCCGTGCTTGTCACCAAGAGAAGACCAGTCTATCTGTTTAAGGTTTCGCCCGAGGGAAGTACTGTTAATGGTATTGATTCTGTCATGGCAGTCAGTACATAACCCCACGTAATCAGGTGTCTTCGAGCCGTCTTGCGTCCCTGTACCTCCTGGCTCCCTTATGGCCCCGGAACAGTAAGGAGCTTCATAGGAGTAAGTCGACATAAGTTCCGTGTCACCCCACAGATCGAAGTGCTCCGATGGCCTTGATATGGCGGTAAGCAGGGGGTTATCCGGGTCTGACCGGTTCCTCCCGGCCAGGTGTGCGTTGTGACAGGCAACGCAGGGATTGGAGTGATCTGTGAACCAGGAAAACTTGCCTCCAGCCAAATCATATATATCGTACAGGTTGTGATAAGAGGTCTGGTTGAAGGCATTCAGGATCGAAGTTGGCCCGCCGGCAACTTCACACCCGAACGTCCTGCTGTAATCATAGTTGTCCACCTGCTGTACAGACCCGCTGCTGTTATGGCAGTAAAAGCAGAAATTATCCGCCTCCTGATAGGGGCCTGTATTGACAGAGGTATTAAAGTTTTGCGCAAAGACGGTAAAGGGCGCAGGGCTGCCACCGGCAGGGGCCGGCTTGGAGCCCTCCATGCTTGCATGCATCTCGTGACAGTGGGCGCAGTTGCCCCTTGCGTAGCCGAATGTTCCCATAGCCTGGCGAAATACCCCGTTATGGAAATCCCCATGGGCTGAATTCATGTAGTCACCGGCCCAGACCATCTGACCTGCCAAAAAAAATAGCAGGATTGCGACGACCAGGCACATTTTTATCATTTCTCTCATATCAGTTTTTTGTAGTGTGACATACTGCACACCCGTTGTATCCGTCATTTCCCGGCCATTTTTTGTAATTCCATCTGAGAATAGAGCCAAATGGCGTACCGTGTGCTTTGTGGCAGGAAAGACACATAACAATGGCATCGTCCTGCTGTGAAAATACCGTGATGTTCAAGTTGGTGCCAATGTCCGCAGTGGCCACAGGGCTGACCACGCTGTAAGTATTGTCAGTGCCTGTGCC
>JAYEMY010000108.1:0-3817 GCA_034718455.1 Thermodesulfobacteriota bacterium | reverse complement strand
GAGATTCCCCAACAGCCGCTATGATTCCGTCTCTTACCAGTAGGTCACCGGTAAAATCCATGTTTTGGGATGGATCTATTATTCGTGCATTTGTAAATAGATAGGCGTTCATAGGTTCAGAGTTCACTGTTCAGCCTTCAACCCTTTGTAAGAAGCAAGGATAGCAGGGCCATTCTTATCGCCACTCCATTTGTCACCTGATCCAGAATTACGGAGTATGGCCCATCTGCCACCTCCGGTGCCATCTCTACTCCACGATTGATAGGCCCTGGGTGCATGATCAAGGCACCGGGTTTAGCCAACTTGACCTTGTCAGGGCTGAGGCCGAAAAACATTGAATACTCTCTCACAGAAGGAATAAGGCTCTGGCCCTGACGTTCCTTTTGGATCCTGAGGACTATTATTACATCCGCATCCTCTAAGGCCTCTTCCATCCTCAGGACCACTTTTGCCCCCAGGACTTCTGATTGACGTGAAGGAAGCATAGTGGCAGGCCCCGACACAACAACCTCGGAACCCATCTTTGTAAAGGCCTGTATATCTGAGTGAGCTACTCTGCTGTGAAGGATATCTCCCAGTATGGCAACTTTTAGATTATCAATATGCCCCAGGTGCTGCCTTACGGTAAAGACGTCCAGCAGGGCCTGGGAGGGATGCTCATTTGTACCATCTCCAGCGTTGATAACAGCCGAGTTAACGTATTTTGTGAGCAGGTGAGGAGTCCCTGAATTGGGGTGACGCATGACTATGACATCAGGCTTCATTGCCTCGATGTTTCGTGCGGTATCAATAAGAGTTTCTCCTTTTACAACACTGCTGGCTTTGGCTGAAATCGACACAGTGTCTGCGCTCAATCGCTTGGCTGCCAGCTCGAATGAGAGTCGAGTCCGGGTGCTCGGTTCAAAGAAAAGATGAACTACGGTTTTGCCGCGGAGCGGTGGTACCTTCTTAATGGGTCTCTCAAGGATATCCTTGAGAGACTCGGCAGTATCCAGAATAAAACGGATCTCGTCAGGTGACAGGGTGGATATTTCTAATATGTGTCGGGCAGTGAAGCGATTCATACCAAAAAAAAGCCTCCTTTTTTCCAAAAAGGAGGCAGTGTGCGGCGTGTATGCCAAAATTTTTTGCTACGAACAATCATTATTTTCATAATGTTGGATGTAGCACAAAGGATGCTCATGAGTCAAGTAAGGAAGGTACAATAAATAAGTTGGACAAATTGGCATCCTTCATTCGCCGGTTTACACTTACCAAAAGCGTGCATTAAGGATGCCTACAAAGGGAAATTCCTGTACTATCAAAAAATTTGACACATATATAAATGATTTTAGCCTCGGGGGATAAAAAGAAATGAAATCTCACTACTTAAAGCGCATGAAGCGGGTGCGTGCCGTCCTGGCCGGCCGGGGCTTGGACGCGCTTCTTATAACGTGTCCTGAAAACCGTCGATATTTAAGCGGGTTTACCGCAGAGGACGTGGGTATCTCCGAATCAGCAGGTGCGCTTTTAATCCTTCGCAAAGAGGCCATTTTGCTCACAGACGGCCGCTACGAAGTTCAGGCAAGGGATGAAGCCCCTGATTGGCATTTGGTCGTATACAGACGTGGTCTGGCCCATTCCCTGAAAAATCTGATGCGTGACGGCAGTGTACACAACCTTGCTTATGAACCTGTTTTTTTGTCCTGCCGGCGCTTTGAAGCCATAAAAAAGGCCCTTCCTGAAACAAAATTTGTCTCACTTGGAGGCCGAATCGAGACTATGCGCTCGATTAAATCGTCTTCAGAGGTTGAATCCCTTAAAAAGGCCATCTCTGCGGCCGAGACAGTGCTGGGAGGCATATGGAGAGACATTAAACCCGGCATGACTGAGAAGGAGATTGCCTGGCGTATCATAGAAGGGGTATGGCAGCATGCAGAAGGCCCTTCCTTTTCTCCTATTGTGGCCTCCGGACCCAATGCCGCCCTGCCACATGCAGTTCCCACAGACAGGCCGATCGAAGAAGGCGAACCAATACTCATAGACATGGGGGCCAAACTTGGAGGATACTGCTCTGACATGACAAGGACTATTTTTCTTGGTGAACCCAGACCGCCATTCAGAGAAGTATACGCTATAGTCCGCAAGGCCCAAATCACCGCCCAGGAAGCCCTCAAAGCAGGGCTTACAGGCAAGCAGGTGGATCAAGTGGCCAGAGATGTAATTAAGGATGCCGGCTACGGCCCAACATTCGTCCATTCCCTGGGGCACGGAGTGGGGCTTGCGGTCCATGAAGCGCCGACCCTCTCACAACGATCACGGAAAAAGCTAAGGCCCGGGATGGTAGTCACTATTGAGCCAGGGATATATCTCCCGGATCAGGGCGGGGTTCGTCTTGAAAATATGGCGCTTGTAGATGCCGATGGGGCTACAATACTCAGCAAAAATAACTGGTTCTATGAATTTTGATAAAGCAACCGCACTGCCTGCTTATTGCCTGCTGCTTGCCGTCCAGGAAAAAACAGGTCTTACAGAGCACCTTACGGAATTGCGCCGGCGTCTGATCATTTGCTTTATTGCGGTATGTGTAGGCTTTGGCATTTGCTACGCAGTAATTGAGCCGATCTTTGCCATGCTTTCAAAGCCCCTTGAGGCAATCCTGCCTCCTGAAACAAGCCTGATTTTTACATCATATCCCGAGGCCTTTTTCACTTATCTCAAGCTGGCTCTCACATGCGGAATTTTTGCAGGAAGTCCTGTTATTCTATATCAGATATGGGCATTTGTGACCCCTGGGCTGTATGAGCATGAAAAACGCTGGACCCTGCCCTTTGTCATATGCTCGTCCTTTCTGTTCATTGGGGGCGCAATCTTTGGATATATGGTGGTATTTCCCACTGCTTTCAAATTTCTTGCTGGTTATTCAGGTGAGAGCCTGCGCCTGTTGCCAAGTGTCAGCGAATATTTCACTCTGACGATTTGCCTTCTTCTGGGCTTTGGACTCGCTTTCGAGCTACCGGTTTTTATAGTATTTCTGGGCCTTGTAGGCCTGTTGGATGCCCACACACTCAGAAAGCACCGCAAGTATGCCATTCTTATAATATTTCTCACGGCAGCAATCCTCACTCCGACACCTGATGTCCTCAACCAGATACTCCTGGCCGGACCTCTTCTGGTCTTGTACGAATTCAGTATTATACTGGTATGGCTGGTGGACGCAAAAAGACGAAAGGCCTGATATATATGAGAGGCTACCTGCCCCATCCTGGGGACAAAATGGGAATTGGCAACTGGCTAACATATCAAAAATCCAGAGGGCTTTTTGCTTCTTTATTAGTCTGGCTCTTAGCGGTTACCCGCGATACGAAGCATCGTCAACACCCCCTGATTTTCGCAGATGTTTAGTCAGTCCACCTTTTTTGTTACTGGATTCTGATCTGATTAATTCGTAATAAATATAGATGGCTTCATTGGCTTGTTTTTGCTGTGCATCAGTCTGCCCCTTTTCTTTTAATTTCAGGTTCGATTCTAAAGTTTCTCCGCAACTTGCACAAAATATTGTACAAGTCAAAATAAATCTGGTATATTTATTAAACAGCGCAGTAAGGAGGATATTATGCGAGTTGTCAACTTTAGTGACGCCAGAAACAATTTAAAATACGTTTTAGATCAAGTCGTTGATGATGCTGACTACACTATAATCACTCGGCGGGACTCAGAAAATGCGGTGGTCATGTCTTTAGACACCTTCAATAGTTATATGGAGACAATCCATCTTCTCAGGTCGCCCGCTAACGCTGCTCATCTAGCGAAATCAATTGAACAATATAAAAATGGA
>JAYEMY010000107.1:0-3827 GCA_034718455.1 Thermodesulfobacteriota bacterium | reverse complement strand
AATGGCTTGGGTAAATGGTTGTGGCTATCAAAGAGCATGTTCTTACCGGCATAATGCAGCAGTTGCTGAAAGGTCGGTAGCGTTCTGTTTCTTAAATGCCAGGCAGGACAGAGGCCTATTTGTCTGTCTCTGCTTTGATCAGCCGAATCGCCGGATACGGACCCGTAAGTCCGGTGGTGTGGGAGGGGGTAGCTGTGAGGCTACTCCCTATCCCGATATGTGTTTCTTGGTCAAATAATGTTGGCTGGTAAGTAATACTATCAATTCTCTTTTGAGCCATTTGTTGATAGGTTTTAACTAATTCACTCCCAATAAATTTTCTATTATTTTTTATTGCAACTACACCTGTAGTCCCAGAACCAGTAAATGGGTCAAATATAATATCATCCATTTGGGTTGAAGCTAACATGCAAGTTTCAACTAATTTCTCAGGGTATACCGCAAAATGTGCATCTCTAAATTTCCCCAAAGGAATTTCCCAGACTGTTCTTTTATTTCTACCTTTTGGATGAAAAGCTTGGTCCCAGCGACCATTATGTAAATTCTGATTTCCTCCATTTTTACCTTGTTCCGGAGTACCATTTTTCTTTCCAAGATGGTTTCTTCCACCTTTCATTTTGGAGTTTTCACTAAAAGTCACATGTGGTTCTCTGATAGAGTCAGCATCATAGTAATAATCTGATGTTTTTGAAAAAAGAAAAATGTATTCATGGTCAGTTGTTGGTCTACTTTTAACTGATGATGGCATTGCATTCGGTTTTTTCCAAATAATATCGCTTCTTAGTAGCCACCCTTTATCTTTGAGTGCAAATGCAACACGCCAAGGAACACCTAACAATTCTTTATTTCTATATGTATCACCTAAATTTAGCCATAGTACACCTGATTTTTTTAGCTTTGGTTTAATAGCCTCAAAGCATAAAACTAAATTATTAATATAATCATCTAAATTCTTCTCTCTACCTATCTCATATTGACTGTAGTCATCGCCAGAATATTTTCTATGTCCGAAGTATGGAGGACTTGTAATTATTGCTTGAATATAGTCATTTGGTAATATTTTGCAAATAGCTTTAGTATCTCCAAGAAGAACTTGGTTTATAAATTTTTTCTTATTTTCCATTGAGAATCCCCTCAACATATTTATTCAAATTGATCTGTGATTTTTCGTCAAATCCTTTGAACTTTCTGGGACTCATATCGAAGTGAAAGATTAAATCTATTTGGTCATTTATATTGTTCAGTTCTAATGCTGACCAATTTTGAGCAATGATAACTGCCGTCATGTGGTAAATATTTGAATCTTCTTTCAATTCACGGACAGCGGCAATGATATCCCTTGTAAATATATGAGCATGACCGCCACCTTCTGTTTCTCTGGTTTTTATTGGCATCAATAGATATTCAATTGTTTCTCCATTTTTCGGGGTAAACTCTACTGAAACATCAATGGAAGTGGCAGTTTGTATTTGCCGCATCTGATTACTCTGTAGATCCCCGTAGCGGTGCCAGGCGTCGTCATCATATCCACGAGATCCGTGTACAACGTGCCGTTAAGAAGGCTGTTGGTGAAGTCGGTTTAACTGCCCACGCCACGCCGCATACATTGCGCCATTGCTTTGCGACCCACCTTTTGGAAGCAGGACAGGATATCCGAACCGTCCAGGAATTGCTCGGACACTCCGATGTAAAAATAACCATGATCTATACCCATGTACTGAACAAAGGACCTCTCGGCGTTGTCAGTCCTTTGGATACTTTGTAACGAGATACAAGTGATTATATGGCCTTCCGTGCGGACAAAAAGTGGCCGGCTTCGACGCCTTGAAGCTCTGTGACAAGCTCGGACGAAAAAGGATTTTTCCCATCATCCGAAGTAAAAAGGAAATTTGGTCGGCCTCAATTGTGTATGTTATTGCATGGTTGGATGTTTTGCAAAGTCCTGCCTGGATAATTGCATTCTTTTATAAAAGTGGTATGCTTTTGATGAATTTATTTTTAAAAGTAGAGTACTTTTATGAATTTTTTAGAAAGATTGCTCCATTCCTCCCCATGGTGGGCTGATACGGACTGGGAACAAAGGGATATGTCGATAAAGTCGGCTAGGTCGGCTGGATTTGATTTTAGGCACCTTGATCCTTCAGACCGCGCATCAGAAAACATGCCTCCCGGCTCGATCAGCATCATAAGAGGCCCTCGCCAAGTGGGCAAGACAACGGAATTGAAATTGCTGGTTGCAGATCTGATCTCCCAAGACATCCTCCCCCGCAGTATTGCCTATTATTCCTGCGATGACATAGTCCACTTCCGCGAATTGATATCTCTGGTAGAAACCTTTGTAGGTACTCTTAAGGGCACAGGATATCTCTTTCTGGATGAGATTACTTCGGTCAAGAATTGGCCCAGAGCTATCAAATCCCTGGCGGATGCCGGCAGGCTAGAAAATGTATATCTCCTTCTTACAGGATCATCCGCTGTAGAAATAAAACGTGGATATGAACGTATGCCGGGAAGAAGAAAAAAGGGGTTTGACAGGGCCTTCCTACCCATGAGCTTTACAGATTTTTGCCGCGCCTTCCACTGTGAAATGCATAAGACAAGTCTGTTCCACATACTTTCTGACGAATCGGTATTCAGGGCCTATGAGATCGAGACATACCACGTCAAAAGAGAGCTTTTCGCCTGTCTCCACATGTATCTCAAGTGGGGAGGTTTTCCCATGGTTGTCCGGGACTTGGTTAACCATAGTTCAGTAACCGAGGAAACTCTCAGTGTTTATCGCTCAGTAATATTCAGCGAGTTTGAAAAACAACGCAGACATATCTCGGTGCTCTTGAGTCTTTTGAGAAAGATGTATTCAGTTCTTTCAGCTCCGATAAGTTACAGCGCTCTTTCCCAGGATACCGGCTGCAGTTCAGCGGCAGTTGTGCAGGCTTACACGGAAATATTATCAGGGGCGTTCCTTGGATTTGTGTTGCCTTGCCTGAATCTGGAACGAAAATTGCCGTATCCTAAACGCCAAAAGAAATTTTACGCGGTGGATCCGGTTATATGGCAGATTGTCGCACAAGGCACCGGCCTCTTTCCCCTTGACAGTGCGACCAAGGCTGAGGAGGCTGTAGCTGTGCATCTCGTCCGTCCTTTCGCAAACACCTGGGCGGCACTCGGCTTCTTGGACAGTCTATACTACTGGCGATCCCGCAAGGGGAAAGAAGTGGATTTTGTGTTTTACCTTGCCCAGGGAAGAGAACCCTTTGGGGTGGAAGTCAAATACCAAGGACGCTTATCAGGTTGGGATGAACAGAGTATTCAGAAAGGAATCGGCCAGGGGCTCCTGGTGACCCGGGATTCCTTTAAATGGGGCAAAGTGTGCCATATTCCCCTGTGGGCCTTCCTGCTCTTATCCATGGAAGAATAGGATACCGTTTCTGCATTTGTTTCTCCAGTAATAGCTTGAGAATAAGACGTATTTCAGGTCTATTATACCTAAGTTGAGCGATTAGCTGTTAGCCATTAGCGTTTAGCTTTGAAAAATCAGGACATTACGTTAATTAGAAATAACACCCAACGGGTTCACCCTGTTGAATCCCCAAAGGGGGCAGCGAAGCTGCATTCAACAGGGTAAAAGTTTGTAATAGTAAAACATCCTGTAATCATTAAACTAATAGCTAACCGCTAAAGGCTAATAGCTCAATCTAGGCTTAATTCATGTCCTATTTAGTCCTTGCCAGAAAATGGCGCCCCCAGACATTTGGAGATGTAATTGGTCAGTCACACGTGACCAGGACTCTTCAAAATGCGCTAAGAAACGACTGTCTTGCCCATGC
>JAYEMY010000106.1:0-3839 GCA_034718455.1 Thermodesulfobacteriota bacterium | reverse complement strand
TTTGAATCTTTCAAGGTTGATAGGCCCATACCAATTGTCAAGGACCAGGACTTCGGTACTCAGATGCGGAATGTCGAAATAATGAAAGATTGTGATCGTTGTATTGTTCTGTAGGAGAACCAAACCATGAATATTGAAAAAGTGGCTTTCATTATTAACGAAACCGAGAATTGCTGGCAGGCCCTGCGCAGCGCCTTTGGATGTATGGTGGAGAATCTTTGGTGCGGTGCCTTCTTCATTGACTCCAATATAGAATCACCCTCGAATTTATCAGAGGATGAGTTCAAAGAACACCTGGAGAGTTTTGTGGTGGACTTTGAGGCAGAGATCTACACTAACATCAAGGCCGATGCCGACAAATATGAGTATGTTAAATACCTTTCACTGGAAGATATGATTCCCAAAATCAAGGCTTATCAGCTAGTAGTGCCTTTTTAGGAAAACGAGAAAATGAAACAGTTACATATTTTTAAAAGCAGACCTGAAAAATATACTGAGTTCCTTGCTGAAAAATTGGCTGAAGACTACAAGGCGACCCGGTTTAACCTTTATGAAAATACGGATTACGACAAGTTGGTGAAACTTGTTTTTGACAACGATGAGGTGATAAGCTGGTGGTGAATTGTTCACCAGTCCATTTCTTCCTCTACGGGTTCATGTTGGCTTAAAATGTAAAGACCATGCACAAGAAAAGGGAGGGTATAGTTAGGGATCTCTTCAAAGCGGATGCATCCGATATCATCATCTTCCGGGATTTCAGACAGAGGAATGAGCCCCATAGGAATGGGGAAGTCCAGGGGACGTGAATTGATTGCGGAAAGTCTGGAGACATACCGTTCCTTCATGCAGTCAATTATCATATCTCTTTCCTCAAGGGTGAATGATTCCAAAAGGACCTTGCGACTGCTTAGGGGATCAGCAGGTGCATTTCTGTCTATCGGGTCTCCCAGAAGTTTCGACCAGTCGTAGGATTGGGCTTCTTTCTTATCCCACGCCGGCAGGAAAAGATGTACCTCCACATCTTTATGTCCTTTAAGATTATTTATGATTAAGGAGATCATATATCCTTTTTTTACCGGCAATTCATTCTGAGAAGTGGTGATATTAAGTTTCATTTTTTTCTCCTGTGAATTCTCACGCTATTTTTTTTCTTCCTCTTCTTTTTGCATGAAGAGTTTTGCCTCTTCAGCAAGTTTCTCCAGCCTGTCATTCACTTTTGCAAATACTGAATCTTCCGGATAGCTTCCGTCAGGTCCGGTGATTCCGGCAGGTTGGCCTGTCAATATCTCCATGCCTTCTTCCACCCTGGTTATGGCCCAGATCTGAAACTCGCCCTGTTTTACGGCCTCTATCACTTTTGGTTTGAGCATCAGGTCTTTGACGTTGGTTTCGGGGATAATTACTCCCTGCTCTCCGGTCAAGTTCCTCGCCTTGCAGATGTCAAAGAAACCCTCGATTTTTCTGGTGACACCCCCTACCGGCAAAATTTCCCCTTTTTGGCTGATCGCCCCTGTTGCAGCTATTCCCTGGTCAATCGGTACATCAGAGAGCGCTGACAACAGCGCGAACAGCTCTGCACCGGAGGCTGAGTCTCCATCGACCATGCCGTAGCTCTGTTCAAAGCATATGGAAGCGGTGAGGCTTAACGGGCGGTCTGCCGCAAAGTGGGCCTTTAGATACCCGGCCAGTATCATCACGCCTTTGGTATGAATGCTCCCACTGAGATCAGCCTCCCTTTCCAGGTTTACAATACCTTCTTTGCCGAGAGCTATGTTTACCGTGATCCTGGAGGGTTTGCCGAACATATAGTCACCAAGGTCATAGACAGACAGCCCATTTACCTGGCCCACGGCCTTACCGGTTGTTGCCACCTTAAGGATATCTTTTTTGAGCATTTCATGAAGATGGTCCTCATACAGGCTGCACCTATAAGCCTTTTCATCAATTGCCTTCTGGATATGTTTATCCTCGATAAGCTCGCTGTTTTCAGATTTTGCCCAGAAATCCGCTTCTCGCAATAAGTCTGCAAGATCTGATATTTTTAGACTGAGCTTTTCCTGGGACCCCGCCAGCTCAGAGCTGAACTCTATAAGACTTGCAACTCCGCTCATGTGCATGTCCCTGAGATTTTCCCGCTCTACAAGGGCCTTAGTTGAGCGCATGAATTGCTCCAGCCTCTCCTCGTTCCTGTCAACATGGACGTCAAGGTGGGCCTTGACTTTGAAAAGTTCTTTGAAGTCTTCGTCGTAGTTATAGAGGAGTTGATAGATGAACGGATTTCCCATAAGCACTATCTTTATATGCAAAGGGATCGGTTCGGGTTTTAATGCTTTGGTTGTAAATAACCCGAACTGTTCTCCAGGGTCTTCTATCTCAATTTTTCTATTTCTTAATGCCCTTTTCAGGGCTTCATATGAAAAAGGCCATTTTAAGAGATCAAGGGCCTTTATGAGCAGGTAACCGCCGTTTGCGCGGTGAATTGCGCCTGACTTGATCATGGTAAAATCTGTAAAAAGGGCACCAAACTGGGCCTTACGTTCAACAACACCAAACAGGTTTGGATAGCTCGGATTGCTTTCTATAACAACAGGTGCCCCCTTGGTCTCTGAATTGTCAACCAGTATATTTACTTCGTATTGGGTAAAGGACGGACCAGCTCCTGGAAATGAAAAGGGCAAGGCCTGAGCATTCTCGCTTTTAGGGCGGAAGTCATCCATATGCTGGACCACGTCTTCTCTTACATCAGCAAAGTAGTCACGGAGTATTTTGATTGATTCATATTTTTTCTTCAGAGGTCCCAGTAAGCTGTCAACTGTCTGTCTGACAACCTCCTGGTTCAGCTCTTTCAGCTTTCGGCGCACTGACTGTTCTGACTTTTGAATGCGCCTCATGGCATCTCCCATATCCTTGTGAAATCCTTCACTCTTGGCCTTGAGCTCTTTCCGCTCCTCTTCAGACATCTTTGACAGGTCCTCAGGGGTGAGAGCAGTACCGTTTTCTTTTGCCGGAACTACCATCATGACTGACTGATCCGACTGCAGCAAAAAGCCATTTTCGCGCACCTTTTTATCCAGCTCCTGAAATACATTTTTCCGGTCTTTATTGAATGCCTTTATCACCTCTTCCTTCCGGGAAATATACGTCTCAGCTTCAAAGACTTTAGGTATTTGGAGCTTCAGCTCATCCAGCAAGTCCGCCATGTCCTTCTTGAATTCCCGGCCCTTGCCCTCCTGAATCTCCACTCCGGAAGGTTGATCCGGGTTACGAAAGTTGTAGACATAACACCAGTCAGAAGGTTGAGGGCGTGTGTTTTTGGCTACTTCCTCTACATAAGACCGGGCCAGTTCGGAAAGCCCTGTTTCATTGATTCCTGCAATATATATATTGAAATCAGGATGTTCCATTCTCAGACCAAAGGTGAGTGCCTGGATGGCTCTTTCCTGGGCCACGAAAGGCCTTTCCTCAGTCTTAAGCCGGCTCAGTTGTTGAAATCCCAGGCTTTCAGGATCTATGTTCAGACGGAGTTTTTCCGGATCTAGTGGTACAATGGTAGTCATTGAAATCGCAACCTTTCGTATTTATTGTAAAATTAAGAGGTTCAGGGTTACATTAAAAGATGAACATCGAACATCGAACGTCCAACATCGAATGAAAAACAAATATCCAATACCGAACATTCAACGGTTATTTAGGCTGAAGGCTGAAGTATACTGATATACCTTCTCCTGCAATAATTAGTAGCTTTTTTCCCAGGTCATAAGTCTGTTTCTTCATTTTTTCCCATTCAAAATTCGATGTTGGACGTTCGATGTTCGATGTTCATCTTTTTCTCTTACGAT
>JAYEMY010000105.1:0-3846 GCA_034718455.1 Thermodesulfobacteriota bacterium | reverse complement strand
CAGCTAAGAACAAGGGGCTGATACCGACTGTCAGGCCTTTTATTGAGGAGTTAAGCAATCAAGGATTTAGATTGAGCAAAAAGGTGACAGAAAGAGCCTTAAAAGAGGCGAAAGAGTGAACGACCTAGCGGGCGGGGTAGCAAATTAACAGCTAACAGCTAATACTTAATCGCTTAATTTAGATGTAATCATTAGACTAATAGCTAACCGCTAAAGGCTAACAGCTCAATTTAGTTTATTTAAAGGAAAACAGATCATGAAACGGGCATTGATTACCGGTATTACCGGGCAGGATGGCGCGTATCTGGCTGAATTTCTGTTGGAAAAGGGCTATGAGGTGCATGGTATCAAGAGACGGGCGTCTCTTTTCAACACAGATCGCATTGACCATCTATATCAAGATCCACACGAGGCAGACATTCGTTTTGTTCTGCACTACGGTGACCTCACAGATGCCACAAACCTGATCCGAATTATCCAGGAGGTCCAGCCCGATGAGATATACAACCTGGCTGCCCAGAGCCATGTACAGGTGTCTTTTGAGATACCGGAGTATACGGCAAATTCGGATGCACTGGGGACATTGCGTCTCCTGGAGGCAATCAGGATTCTCAATCTTCAGGAAAAGACCCGATTCTACCAGGCCTCTACCAGTGAACTCTTTGGCAAGGTTCAGGAGACACCGCAAAGGGAAACCACTCCCTTTTATCCCCGTTCTCCATATGCCGCTGCCAAACTGTATGCCTACTGGGTAACGGTTAATTATCGTGAAGCCTATGGCATGTATTCCTGCAACGGCATCCTTTTCAATCACGAGTCTCCTATTCGGGGTGAGACCTTTGTTACCCGCAAGATAACCATGGCCGTGGCCCGGATAGCTCTTGGACTCCAGGATGGTGTTTATCTGGGCAACCTTGACGCCAGGCGCGATTGGGGACATGCCAGGGATTTCATAGAGGCCCAGTGGCTCATCTTGCAGCAGCCGGAGCCAGAGGACTTTATCATTGCTACAGGCGAGCAACACTCGGTTCGGGAGTTCTGTGAGCAGGCCTTCGATCATGTTGGTGTCAGTCTGGCCTGGGAGGGAACCGGCGTGGATGAAACAGGCTTTGTGGCCGGAGTGCCTTCCTCTTCAGAGGATTTGCCAGGTCTTTCAAGGCTGAAGAAAGGGGATAAGCTTGTATTTGTTGATCCGCGCTACTTTCGTCCAACCGAGGTGGAGACATTGCTGGGGGATCCTACTAAGGCAAGGACAAAGCTCGGTTGGACCCCCAGAATCAGATTCTCAGAGTTGGTGCAGGAGATGGTTGAGGAAGACCTGCAACAGGCCAAGAGGGATTTGTTCTGTCAGAGGGAGGGGTTCAAGGTTAATAAGCATTTCGATTAACGTAACCGTTCACGGAACGGTGAAATTAGAAATTTGGCCTTCATGCTTTTGTACTCTCAACTTGTAAACTCGTTTCATCTCTTCCAAATTTCTACTTTCCAATTTCAAGTTTCAATCGGTGGAGTGCGAAGCTTATTCCTCTGGGTTTTCCAATCGGGCAAAGGGATAAATCGATAAAAGGGAAAACAATCCATGGAACAATTTGATAAAATTTACATTGCCGGTCACCGTGGCTTGGTGGGATCGGCATTGCTTCGTGTACTCAAGGAGAAAGGTTATACAAATCAGCTTACACGTACTCATGCAGAGCTGGATCTCACTCGCCAAGAGGCAGTGGAGCGTTTTTTTCAGACTGAAAGGCCGGATTATGTCGTTTTAGCTGCTGCAAAGGTAGGGGGCATACTGGCCAACTACAACTATCCTGCAGACTTTATTTATAAAAACCTGATGATCGAGGCCAATATCATCCAGGCGGCATATGGGGCCGGTGTCAAGAGGCTGCTCTTCCTGGGGAGTTCGTGTATTTTTCCGAAAATGGCTCCCCAGCCCCTTAAGGAAGAGTATCTTCTTACAGGCCTGCTTGAGCCAACCAACGAGCCTTATGCCATTGCCAAGATCGCGGGCATTGGGATGTGCGAATCGTACAACCGGCAGTATGGGACCCGCTTTTTGGCGGTTATGCCCACAAATCTGTATGGTCCAAAGGACAATTTCAATCTGGAAACAAGCCATGTCCTGCCTGCCCTTATTCGGAAGTTCCACGAGGCAAAGCTCAGGTCATCATCACTTGGGCCCGGCGAATCAAAGGTAAGCCTTTGGGGCACAGGGTCTCCTCGCCGGGAATTTCTCCACGTGGATGATATGGCGGATGCCTGCCTTTTTCTGATGAATTTGCAGGATGATGGGTTTGATGGGCTACTCGGCCGTTTTCAGGCTGAACAGCCGGTCCATTACGCAACCAATTATCCAGTCGACAACCTGGTAGGCACACTTCGTTATCCCCTTATCAACATCGGATGTGGTGAGGACATTACAGTCCGTGAGTTATCACAGCTTGTGGCCAAGGTTGTCGGATTTGAGGGAGTTATCGTCTGGGATACCTCGAAGCCCGACGGTACTCCAAGGAAACTGCTTGATGTGAGTCGGCTTAAGGCCCTGGGTTGGCAGTCCAAGATTGGTTTGGAGGCTGGTATCAAGAGTACTTACGATTGGTTTCGGCAGAGTGGACGAATTAACGAAAGGAGCAATTAACGAAAGGAGCAATGAAAGAAGAGAATAAAAAAGTGTCGTAAATGATCGTTGACAGCGGTTAGCCATGAAACTAAAATGATAGAATGAAGAAAAAGGAGGAATATCTGATGCAAAATGATGATTTGACTCGTAGGTTTCACTATGTATCCTTTATTGCAGGAATTGCGTTAATGGTTGTAGCGTTGGGTTTTGCATTTTTTCCTAATATTGCAGAAGCTGTTCAAAAGATGTATGTGGCCAATTATGGTAGCAGCACAATATCCCGTGCGAATCTGGACGGGAGTGAAGGCGAGAATCTTGGCAACCCCGCCGGAACTTTATTAAGTGGTCCTTATAGAATAGCTCTGGATTTGTCTGCCGGCAAGATGTATGTGACCAATTTTGGTAGCGACACAATATCCCGTGCGAACCTGGACGGGACGGGTGGCGAGAATCTTGGCAACCCCGCCGGAGCTTCCTTAGATCGTCCTATTGGAATAGCTCTGGATTTGTCTGCCGGCAAGATGTATGTGACCAATTTGGGTAGCGACACAATATCCCGTGCGAACCTGGACGGGACGGGTGGCGAGAATCTTGGCAACCCCGCCGGAGCTTCCTTAGATCGTCCTAATGGAATAGCTCTGGATTTGTCTGCCGGCAAGATGTATGTGACCAATTATGGTAGCACCTCAATATCCCGTGCGAACCTGGACGGGAGTGGAGGAGAGAATCTTGGTAATCCCGCCGGAGCTTTAAATGGTCCTGCTGGAATAGCCTTGGACGTGTCCGCCGGCAAGATGTATGTGACCAATTATGGTGACAGTACAATATCCCGTGCGAACCTGGACGGGAGTGGAGGAGAGAATCTTGGTAATCCCGCCGGAGCTTTATTAAATGGTCCTTATGGAATAGCCTTGGATGTGTCCGCCGGCAAGATGTATGTGACCAATAATGATGACAGTACAATATCCCGTGCGAACTTGGACGGGAGTGGAGGAGAGAATTTTGGCAATCCCGCAGGGACTTCCTTAGATAATCCTTACGGAATAGCCTTGGATTTACGTGCAGATCCGCCCCCGCCCCCGCCGCCTTCTACAATTCCGACTCTCTCGGAATGGGGTATGATTATCCTTTCATTGCTTATGGCAGGATCAGCAATTTTGATCATAAGGAGAAAAAAACTGGTCACCCCCAATTCGATTCGTTAAAAAGGAAATTAATCTACAGAT
>JAYEMY010000104.1:0-3866 GCA_034718455.1 Thermodesulfobacteriota bacterium | reverse complement strand
ATTCTGCTTGGCTTAGGGCATGCACAACCCCTTGCAGATTTGACAAGAGGTTGTGCACTACAATAAATTGGATTAGCTTTACTATGTTACTTCAGCTAATTTATCTGCCACAAGTTGGAACGTGTCATTCACGCCGGTACCGGCAGCTGATACGGCTCCGATTATAATCACTGCGATCAAGGCAGCAATAAGACTGTACTCGAGTGCAGTAACACCTTCTTCATCCTTGAAAAATCTGATAACTTTTTCCATTTTTCTTTTACTCCTTTTGTTGTGTTTTTAGGTTGTCGCCAATGTTTCTTTTGTTTTTGCCGTGCAGCTATACATAGCTGCTAAAAAAGTTGTTCAGCTTTCTAGGCACCTCCTTTTTTTATTTTAATGATTTTCATATATTATGGTGCATCTTGTATCCTTGTAATCCTGTCTGTCCTGTCTAAAAATGGATGTTGTGATATATCCCATTAACATGCAGGGAGTTACAGATAGGTTACATATGCCGAAAAAAACGATTTTTTTGATTTTTTTTCTGCGCGATTGATTTGTATCCTATTTTAAGCACATCCATTTCGTTTTGTTTTTATATTATGATCCATTTTATAAAATAGTGTAACACACGACTAATTACAGATAGGTTACATATTCCTGAAAAAACGATTTTATTTGATTTTTTTTCGCACGATTGATTTGTATCCTATTTTAAGCACATCCATTTCATTTTGTTTTTATATTATGATCCATTTTATAAAATAGTGTAACACACGACTAATTACAGATAGGTTACATATTCCTGAAAAAACGATTTTATTTGATTTTTTTGCGCGATTGATTTGTATCCTGTGAATCTCGGGGGAATGCCATTCTTTGGATCTGTGCGGTTACACATCGGTAAACCTGGCTTCAACGCTCATCATAACTGACCCATTTGTGCTCATTTAAATTAACCGATGCTCTTCCGCTAATACTTTGATTATGTTCTGATCTTCACTTCGGTCACTTTTGGTAAGTTGGGTTTCGCGAAGCAAAACTCAACGATATCAAGCTATTGTTGGATTTCAAGGCTCTGTCTCTCAACCCAATCTACGTGATTAAGCAAATCAAGATTCTATCTATAACCTATTGAAAATAAAGCATATTTCTAAATCAAAGTAATAGCGAAAGAGCATCCCATATTGAGCCTGACTGGATATTGATTTACTCGATGGATCAGGAGAGCATACGCTTGGAACGTACTGGAACTCACAGCGATCTTTTCAGGAAGTGAGGGGCACATCGGGATAGGGACAGCGCCCATCCCACACCACGCAGCGTACGGGTCCGTACTACGCGGTTCGGCTGATCAGGCAGAATCAGATCCAGGGAAACACAAGTCCGAATGATTTGAACCAAGCATCAGGCAAGATGATTGTAATCCTTCGCTTCCCCCCCTGACAGCCAACAGCCTTTTTCGGGTTTCAAAGCACAATCCGTTGAGAATACGCCTTTTGGTACAACCTAAGTTAAGCAATTATAGCATGTTTCGTATGACTTGATACTAAAAAATAGTAAAAAATAGAAAAGTGAAAATTCATTTCTTAATGATTAAAAGTAGTTATATATTTTAACCACTTCTTTTTTAGGACAAATCGATATCAAGTCATGTGCAAAGTGCTATAGCTGTTAGCGTTTAGCTTTGAAAAATCAGGGCATTACGTTAATTAGAAATAACACCCAATGGGTGAAAGTTTGTAATAGAAAAACATCCTATATCATTAAGCTAATACCTAACCGCTAATCGCTCAATTTAGGTGCAACCCTGTCCGCGGTTGAAACCCTGCAAAAGCCTGTCGGCTGCCAGGGGGTGTGAACGGACTGTTAAGCTAAAACCTAACGGCTAATAGCTAATCGCACGAGTCATATTGTTTGAGGTATATTATCCCTAAAAGTGTAAACTACTTTTGGCTTGCTATGAAGGATGCCGAAAATAGCCATGAAGGCTGGAAATAGGGCTGGAAGGGCTTTTTTGTGTAAAGAAAAGAAGACTTAGATTCATAGCTTAAGTCCCTGTTTTTATAGATGGCGGTCCCAAGGGGAATCGAACCCCTGTTTCCGGCGTGAGAGGCCAGCGTCCTAGACCCCTAGACGATGGGACCGTTATGTAATGACGAAAGCAAAATAAATGCTCCCGGTCATTATGTCAACCCTGTTTTGAAAGATGAACGTCCAACATCGAACGTCCAACATCGAACGTCGAATGGAGGGAAAAAAGACTTATGACATGGAAGAAAGGCTGCTCATTATTGCAGGAGACGGTATATCAGTATACTTCAGCCTTTAACCTAAATGGCTAACATACAGAAAAGTCGTTGAATGTTCGGTCTTGGATATTCGTTCGATGTTCATCTTTTTTTATTTGAAAATATCGACGCATTGCAATCATCAATCATCAATCATCAATCCCTCCACCTCCAGCTTCATCCACCAAAGAAGTATCAGTCCGGGAAGAGCCACCAAGGTTGTGATGAAAAAGAACTGTGGCCATCCCACCCAGTTGACCAAAAATCCTGATGGTGGTCCCACAAAAACCCTCCCCAAAGAGGCAAAGGCTGATAACAGGGCATACTGGGTTGCAGTAAAACGATGGTTACAGAGTGCCATAAGAAAGACCACAAAGGCTGCTGTACCCATGCCCCCGGATAGATTTTCAAAACCAACTGCGGCAATCATTGCAATGTAGCTCTTGCCGATCCAGGCAAGTACCATGAAGGAAAGATTGGATACTGCCTGCAATATCCCGAAAAACATAAGCGAGCCAAAGAGTCCGATCTTTGCCATGAGTCCTCCCCCTAACAGGGCACCTCCAATAGTGGCGACAAGACCAAACCCCTTGTTTATTGTCCCTACGTCAGCAGGGCTAAAACCAACTCCGCGGATAAGAAAAGCAGTAGTCAAAGTACCGGCAAAAGCATCCCCAAGCTTGTACAGTACAATAAGTACTAACATGGAAATGGCTGCCCGTCTTGAAAAAAATTCCTTTAAGGGGGCGGAAATCGCTTCAGCCATGCTCCCCGGCGGCGAAAGCGAAAGCCTTGGCTCCGGACCCGCAACAGTTCCAAGGATTCCCAGTGACATGATACCTGCCATTAGAATATACGTGTTTTGCCAGCCTATATGATCTGACAGTATGAGGGCTAAGGCTCCGGATACCAGCATGGCAATCCTGTAGCCGGTAACTGAGAGCCCAACTCCAAGACCCCGCTCCTTTTCCTCGAGCAAATCAGTCCGATAGGCATCAATTACAATATCTTGAGATGCAGAACTAAAGGCCACCATGAGAGCAAGGCAGGCCATGAGAAAAGGAGCGCTCGCAGGAGCAGTGAAGGCCATAGAGAATATCCCTAAAACCAGGATTACCTGAATGAGTAGTATCCAGCCCCTGCGTCTTCCCAGCCACGGAGGACAAAAACGGTCCATGACAGGTGACCAGAAAAACTTCAATGTGTACGGAATCCCGATAAGCGAAAAAAGACCGATGGTGCGGATATCCACACCATCCATTGTAAGCCATGCCTGCAATGTCCCGCTGGTCAGGGCCAGTGGAAGCCCTGAAGCAAACCCCAGGGGCAACATGACTGCCAACCGTTTTGAGGTAAGGAACGGGATTAAAGATCTGAGGCGTAAAATACTCATATTTGGACTTAGGAACGTACAATAAATAACTTGATAGTATAGGAATTTCCATTTTTTGTCAGGATAAAAAATATCGACCTGTGCGGTTACACGTCAAATTGTGCAATACACGAAAAGGAAAAGGATTATCACGAAAGCACGAAAGATTGAAAACACGAAAAAGAAGCCTCTGGATGGATTAATGAACATCGAACGTCGAA
>JAYEMY010000103.1:0-3884 GCA_034718455.1 Thermodesulfobacteriota bacterium | reverse complement strand
ATAAACTGATAGGAAATCGCTTTTTGTGATTTGGACTGAAACGGCACCCTCAAGCACCACGCACTAACTTCATTATTTGAATTTTCTCCGGAATTGGTTTCCGCCTCTTCCATTATTTTTTGTAGCTCATCCTGGTCGAGCAAACCTTGGCCACTACTCTTGTTATCTTGTGATTTGGCTTCTTAATCATTGTTATTAACTAAATCTCCAGATGCAGCAGAATCAACAGATGAATCCGCCGCTTTTTTTTGTTCCTCAAGTTGTTTTTCTAATACCTGGACCGCTTTTTCCTTTTCTGCCAATTTTGTTTCGAGATCCTTGATCGTTTGTTGTGCTTCAGGAGTAGTCGCCTCTTCTTGCCCAGCTAAGGCGGCTTCATGAAGAGGGCTTAATTCGTTATAAATTGCCATATATTCATCTTCTGTAGCTTCAAGCCTATTCTTTGTTGCCTGCAGACCGGTCTTTTTGGTATCGGAGATGGAACCGCTATTATCGTTTCCTTTCAAGGTCCCGGTATCGGCCCCTGTTTCTTTGATCATTTTTTGTACATCTTTCTGACTCAGCAAATCCGCGTTTTCTTCTTGGCCGCTATCCGGTCTATCTCCATTTAGCAAGGCATCAATATCATCCTGACCAACTATCCCTTCGTCCTTATCTTTATTATCTTCAGCGACCGCTTCTTCGGCCTTGGCCTCGCCGCCGTCAAAATCGAAATCATTCAGCAAGGCATCAATATCATCCTGACCAACTATCCCTTCGTCACTATTTTTACTCTCTTCAGCAATGCCGGGGGCCTCTTCGTCGACAACAAGACCACTCGCTTTTGCTTTTTTAAGTTGTTCCTTTAATTCGTCAATCTCTTTTTCCTTTTCTTCAAGCTTTTCTTCTGAACGCTTTGTATCTTGTGTGGCCGCATCAACGACCTTTTGCAACTTTCTGATTTTTTCTGACAGCTCATCATTCGACTGTTGTAAGGTATCCACACAGGTTTGCAAATCACGATTGCCGAGCTCAAGATCTTTAATAAAAGTTTCTGATTGTTCAATATTCTTCGATAACAGTGCAGCAAATTCTTCAGCCTTTGCTTTTTCTTTCTGTAACTTCTCTAATTGCTTTTTAGAATCCTCAAGATATCCTTCATAGACTACATGTTTATCCTTCATTTTTTGAATGGCTTCAGTTGTATCTATCGCTTCAATAACTTGGGTAGTTTCAAGATCGACATCTTCTTCCGCCTTATCCTCTTCGGCATCCTTACCGGCGGTAAGCAAATCGTTTTTCTCATGCAGATTTTCAACCCATTGCAGATTCTTGCTGGCCGTATCTCTATAGATTGTGGTAACCGCCTCTGAAATCAAGTCAAGCGGGGAATTCCCTTCTTTTTTAAGAGAATCACGAAAACCGATTATAAAATCGGAATTCATTTCATAAACACTTTTTTCTATAAGCTGTGAGAAATTATCCTCACCGGTATCGGTAAAGGCTTCAAGTTTTTCCTTCACTTCGAGAACATTGTCTTCCAACAGGTTGATCAGATGATCTCTGCCAAAGCCATTATTACCCTGCGAATTTTTACTCTTCACATTGAAAAACAAAAATACTAACAAGCCGACTACTATGCTCAGCAGAAAGATTGCCTCTATCATCAACATCATATAGAGAGGATCAATAGTCATCAGCACATTCCTTATTTCGTCTTTTTATATTTCTTGAAAACGACAATTCCGGCTACAACTATAAGAAGGCAGACATTAATTATGAAAAATCTAATAAATACCCATCCCCACCTAATCTCTTCTACAGGTTGTTCCGGAGGCGGTTCATTTTTTTCTTCAATAACCGGCTCCGGCTGATCAATTTCGTCAACCAACTCCTCTAATTGGACTTGCTCTTTGGCCGGCACATAAAAACTATATTTCTTTTCTCTTTCAAAGGTCGCCCCTTTTACACGGATATTCAACGCGTATTCACCTGGCATAGTCGGATTCAACAGGCTGGTAAAAATACCGTCATCCGCCTTCTTATCATAACCGCTGCCTTCATCATTGAGAATCAACGGGACCACATCTTCACCGTCTACCAAGGTCGTCCAGGCGGTTATTCCAAGGCCATAAAAGTGAGCCGGCCCCGTTTTGTCTGTTTCCGGGGGGCCGTCTTGCAGCCATATCTTTAACTCTTGCTCACTATCCAACTTGATTACGCTTTTTTTCATTGAAGTCATCAACCGCAAATTTGTGACAATGAAAACTTTATTCCCCTTTTCTGCGCCATATTTGATGTGCCATTGGCCTACCATCGGTTTGCTGACAGTAATCATTTCATATGCACTGGCCTTAGACCATTTTATATCACCGGGATGTTTCTCAAAGGTTTGTGACAGTTTATCAGGCATTATTAACGTAACATCAGCAGTCGAATACGCTTTGGTTATTACAATAGTCATCTCTTCAACCGACATATCCACATAAAACTTATCTCCTTCAATCGGAAGCGTTTCAGGTGATGTCATATGATTAAATATGTCGGTATAGGTTATATGAATATCTGTATCTTTTTCAGTTAAGTAAAAAAATCCCTTTGTTTTTAAAGCGATTAGCTTTAAAAAAGAGATATCGGAAAATTTGGTAAAGGCGATCGTATAAATTTTGATTCCTTTTTTTCTAACTGCAGGAATGAGTTCTTCAAGCAGTTCGGCTGTTGCCTCTTTGTCTAATCCAGCCTTACCAAGGTCCATCTTCCCATCTGTCATGAGGATGATAGCCTTTTCCTTTTCAGAGGACCTTTTAAGAATCTGATAGGAATGGCTGACGGCTTCGCGGAGGTCCGTCCATTCCCCGACGGAAGTAATCAGATTTAGCCGGTCGAGCAGTTGTTCCCGTTCGCTTTCCAACTTATGCAAGCCTGACAGCGTTTTGGCTGTTGTATCAAATGTAACCAGGGCGACACTGTTTTGTTCCTTAAGAAGAGAAATAAACAGCTCAGAGGCCTCACTTCTCAGATTGTTAGGATCTGTCTTTTTCATACTTCCCGATGTATCTATGACTAGAACGATATCCATGCTCTTAGGATTGCTATAGGCGGGGGAAAAAGGAGCAGTAATAATCGACAACGCCGTGACAAGAAAAACAAGTAAAAAAATATTAATTTTAACGGCCTTAGGCAATAACCGTTTCACTATTGCTCGAAAAACATAATTTTTTATTTTACTGTCAGCCGTCATAGCTAAACCTCTATAGGACTGCCTTCAAAACCTTCATCCACTGGGCACACTCATATTAAGTGATTCAATCAAGGCCCATCTTAGAATTCGCGTAAAATTAAATTCGAACGACAGATTGGTCGTTCACTACGTTTAAATAGCGCCCTTCGGGCGAGCTGTTGAGCTGTTAAGCTTATCAGCTTATTAATAAAATTGACCCCAAAATGGGATTTCTTATACTATAAATTTAAAAATCTGTGTTCATCCAAATTACTGACATTCTTTTCGTGTTTTCGGCATTTCGTGCTTTTGTGATAATTCTTTTTTTCTGCGTTGCACAATCTGATAAAGTAAGGTAAAATTGAATGTCATTGTTTCATGCGAGGTATCGCCAGGGGAATATGGACGAATAATTCGAATCAACATTACCAAAGAGAAACGTCGTATATTTGTATCCACTCCCTTTTAAAGTATATCTGCTGGAATTCCGATATATAGAGCGAAGCTTTTTCAAAGATGAAATCAATAACCATCCCCAAAAGGAACCATCCCCAATCGTTGCAAACTGCGTATATTGGTGGACAGTGCCTACCCTACTGTAACACCTTGAGATTACAGGGTGTCCCACCTTCGTTACTATCACTTTGATAGGCATCCGTTATTGAATACCGTGTTCTATTGACTA
>JAYEMY010000102.1:0-3928 GCA_034718455.1 Thermodesulfobacteriota bacterium | reverse complement strand
AGGTCCGAATACTTATGTTCTGGAAGTTTACGAAAATGCAGATAAGAAAACTGATTCACCCAAAGGCAGTGGAGGCGATCAAACTTGATAATCATAAGGTCCCTGCAGAAGTAATCCAGTCCATACTCGGATATCTCTCTTTATATATGGTAGTATTTGTTGTTGCGACTATGGTAGTAACCGGACAGGGAATAGACATAATCACCGGCTCTACGGCGGTTATTGCTACTTTAAACAACATCGGCCCGGGGCTGGGAGGCGTCGGCCCCTGCCGGAATTTCGCCGGGCTCCCTGATCTATCAAAGGCCGTTTTAATAATATGTATGGTGGCAGGACGGCTGGAACTCTACACCATAGCTGTACTCTTTGTTCCTAAGTATTGGAAGGATGTTCGCTATCCCAGGTGGCGGTGGAGTAAAATCTGATAAAAGGAAAGGGGCAGGGGGCTCAACCCCATAAGCGCTGAGGTATTTTAAAAAATGAACATCGAACATCGAACGTCCAACATTGAACATTGAATGGAAAAAGATGAAGAATCATAAATAGCCGTTAAATGTTCGGTATTGGATATTTGTTTTTCATTCGATGTTGGACGTTCGATGTTCGATGTTGGACGTTCATCTTTTAATGTAACCTGTGAATCCCTATGAATAATTACTCAAAGGAGATATTATCATGGCACTTATGGAAATAAACGTCGCGCCTCTTGGAACCGGATCCACGAGTGTGGGAGAATTCGTGGTAAATATGCAGAGGCTGCTTGCAGGGCAGGGACTTCCATATGAGCTTACGGATATGGGGACAATAATTGAAGGAGATATTGATCAGCTCCTTACTTTAGCAAAGGCCTTGCATGAAAGCACTTTTTCTCATGGAGCGAAACGGGTATACACAGTCATAAAGATAGATGACCGCCGTGACAAAGAAGTCCATCTGGGCCAGAAGACCGGATCGGTCAAAGAAAGGCTTTGATGAAGCGATATCTTCCTCTTTTTACTACAATTGCCTTTATTGCACTACTGGCACTGGGAATCTGGTCCGGCGAGGTGCCTGTAGTCTGGCACAAGGCCATTACCGTATGCCTTAGCTGTATTGGAATCGGCTAATGGAACGTCTGCGCAGAAAAAGCCAGTATATCTTTGCATGGCTGGCTAACGCTTACTGGCTTTTCCCGTGGAGAAGTCCCATATATCAAGGACCTCTTAAGAAAATCTGTTTCCCAGGGCTCAATTGTCACTCCTGTCCTGCCGCCACCACGTCATGTCCCCTTGGTGCCTTTCAGAATCTTCTGGCAACTCTGCGCCCGAGCCTGCAGATGGGACAGATACATTTGGGGGCATACGTTTTGGGAAGTCTTGGTCTGATAGGTTCTGTTGCCGGCCGGATGCCATGTGGCTGGATTTGTCCTTTTGGCCTGTTGCAGAAATGGCTGTTCCTTCTTCCGGTTCCCAAGTTTTCATTCTGGAGGCCCCTCAGAAGGGGGCCATATCTATTCCTTATTGTCTTTGTAGTTTTGCTCCCTTTGCTTGTGGTGGATTCATCAGGCTACGGCTCTACCTGGTTCTGCAAGTATGTCTGCCCGGCAGGGACGCTTGAGGCCGGTATTCCGCTGCTTTGGCTGGATCATGGGCTCCGTCGTGCCGCAGGCTGGCTGTTTGCATACAAGTTTATCGTGTTGATACTCCTCTTGATCTGGTGTACTTTAACATCTCGCCCCTTCTGCCGGGCAATCTGTCCTCTTGGGGCTATCTACGGCCTTTTCAACAGGGTAAGCTGGCTGCAGTTGCGTTTTCATCCTGACCGATGTGTGCAGTGCGAGGCATGTCTGGCAGCATGTCCTACTGATGTATCTTTTTATAATGGTCTGGATGACCTGAATTCTGCTGCCTGTATCAGATGCCTCAGATGCTATACCATCTGTCCATCTAATGCCGTATCCCTGGAGTTCGGTCCGGTGCGAGAGGATGTTAAACAGTTTTATCCAAAAGCTAATGGCTAAAAGCTAACCGCTAATCGCTCAGGTTAAGTTATATGAAAAGAAAATTGATACTTGCCACCCGTAACAAAGGTAAGCTGAAAGAAATCCAGGTACTTCTTTCCGATCTTGATATTGACATCATGTCTCTGGATGAAGCAGAAAACGCACCCCATGTGGTAGAAGATGGCAAGACCTTCATGGAGAACGCTTTTAAGAAGGCCAAAGTCATTGCCGAGGCTACGGGAATAATGGCCCTTGCTGATGATTCCGGCCTTGAGGTCGATGTCCTTGATGGGGCCCCGGGTGTTTACTCTGCCCGCTACTCAGGGGAAAATGCCTCTGATGCCTCAAACAACGAAAAGCTCCTGGCTGATCTTGAAAGGGTACCTTCAGGAAAGAGAAGCGCTCACTTCAGTTGTGTAATCATAGTCTATCATCCATCCGGCCAATGGATAAGCACTGAGGCTGGATGCGAAGGTGAAATCGCCACGAATCCTTCAGGAGATCAGGGTTTCGGCTATGACCCTGTTTTTTATATCCCTTCTATAAAACGCACAATGGCCCAGCTTTCATCAGAGGAAAAAAACAGCTTGAGTCACAGGGGCAAGGCCCTTGAAAAGCTGAAGGTCGAGCTGCCGAATTTTTTGGATTCATTTGAATCGGGATCTTAAAGAAAGAGAGCCGCTCAGAGGTGATTAACAATGAAGCTTGAAGTCTACGCCAAGGAAGAATGCCTGCGTCAGGCGGTTGAGATAACCAAGACATATGCACAATCAGGAGAGAATAAACACGGCCCGGTGACGGAGTTTCTGCAGGAAGTCTATCAGAAGCTCCTGGAACTACGGGCGGATGTTACTAAAACCTAGGTTGAGCTATTAGCTATTAGGTAAAAACTTTGTATAAAAACGGGTTATTAAGCTAACCGCTAACCGCTCAAATCCGATAGTTTTAGGAAGGCATATATCAATGATACATGGTCACGGTGGCGATATATATTCACTGGCAAGGGAACTGGGAAGGTCACCAGGTAGTATCCTCGATTTCAGCAGTAATGTCAGTCCGCTTCCTCTGCCTGAAGGTCTTAGGGAGTTATTGATATTACACCTGGATGAGATTTGCTGTCTGCCGGAGGTTGACAGTTTAGGACTTAGGGAGGCCCTGGCCAAAAGATACGGGTTGTCTTTAGAGCAGTTCCTTGTCGGAGGGGGGACGACGGAGTGGATCTACGGCCTTCCCAGTATTTTGAAGCCTGATAAGGTTGTGGTCCCGTTGCCCACCTATTCAGACTATGCCGATGCGGCAAGATCGGCCTCGTGTCGTATTGAGACCCTGGGTCCCTGGCCCAATGCAGAACCAACGGCCAATGCGGAAATCCTCGAGTCGCTCTCACAGGCTGCCAAGGGCCGTTCTCTGGTATATATCTGCAATCCGAACAATCCTACAGGACGCTTTATCTCTACAAAGGAGTTGCGGCAACTAATATCCCATCGCAAGGAAGCTACATGGGTGGTAGATGAATCCTACGCACCATTTGTGGCCCCTGACCTTGAAAGTTCACTGATTTCAGGAGAATTTTCTCCAAACCTCGTGGTACTCCGTTCCTTCTCAAAGATTTACAGGATCCCGGGCCTCAGGCTGGGCTACGCAGTCGGTGCAAGCGATCTTATCGAAGTGCTGGCTTTTGGGGCCAGGCCTTGGGCAGTAAGCCGTCTTGCACAGATTGCGGGCAAATATCTTGTTGATCAAAAAAATTATGAACAGGAGGTAAGGGACTACTGTAAGAAAGAAAAGGCCCGTCTTTTGTCGAACCTTGCCGAATTTTCCCTGTTAAGGCCCATTGATGGCGTTACTCACTTTATGTTGTTCCAGGTCCTGGCGCCATGGACAGCCGATTACGTCACAAAAAATCTCAGGAAGAATGGCATTCTCATCAGGGACTGCAAGAACTTT
>JAYEMY010000101.1:0-3946 GCA_034718455.1 Thermodesulfobacteriota bacterium | reverse complement strand
TGACAACGTTACAGAGAAAGAGTTTTCCGCAACGCTCGACTACATGAAAGATCTCCTGTTTCAACAGGAGACGCGATGACAGGTAATCACACCTGATCGCAACATAACATTATAAAATGGGGGGGGGTCATTATGAACGTTCTTGAAAAAGAAATAATTGTTGTTCTGAAAGAGCTGAAGGAGAAATATGGCGTTTTTGAAATAAAGGCGGAATTCGAGGCGGAAGGAAGCCGTATGGAAGAAATTTTGCGTCTAAAAGACGTAACGAGTACAGTACCTTTGCCGATTATCTTGAAAATAGGCGGTGTCGAGGCCATTACCGATATGTACAACTGCCTTGGGATCGGCGTAAAAGGAATAGTCGCGCCGATGGCCGAGACGGCATACGCTCTGTCCAAGTTCCTCAACGCGATCAAGAACTTCGTTCCGGAAGACAACGCTGCGGATATTGACTTTGCGTTTAACCTTGAAACGATCACCGCATACGAAAACTTCGACAAAATGCTTGAACTGCCTGATCTGAACCTTATTACCGGCATGACCATTGGCCGCGTAGACCTGACCGGTTCCATGAACAAGGGCAGAAGTTACATCGATAGCGATGAAGTATTTGAAATCTGTGAAACCGCTTTCAAAAAAGCAAAAGAGAACAATATCAAAACCGGACTCGGCGGTGGCATCTCTACCAACTCCATCGAATTCATCAAGCGTTTGAAGGAAATGGCCGTCCTGGATAAGTTCGAAACCAGGAAGGTCGTATTCCAAGCTGATTCCATCAAGTACGGCGAAGAAGCTATTCTGAAGGCGGTCGAGTTCGAACTCCTCTGGCTGAAGAGCAAAAGAAGGTACTACCACCGCATCAAAGCCGAAGATGAGTCCAGAATCCCTATGCTTGAGAAACGGCTCAACCGTTGAGATTAACATGACCGTATAACGCGTGCGGTCAAAGCATTTGCAGGGAGCTGCAACACTCAATGATAAAGACGCAACATGCCACTTGCAAATTAGGAATTTCCATTTTTTGACAGGATCAACAGGATTATCAGGATAAAAAATATTAAGAAATCCTGTAAATCCTGTTGATCCTGTCAGAGAAGTCCGCCCGAAGGGCGCTAAGTTCTGATAAATAGGAGACTACCTGGCCATGAAGCGCATTAGTATTGTCATTCCCTGTTATAATGAAGAAGTAAATGTCAAACAGATTTATGAAAGCATCAAAAGCATTTTTGATGAGTTGGAAGGCTATAGCTATGAACATATCTTCATTGATAATGCGTCAGTAGATAATACGCCCGTAATACTCCGAGAAATTGCGTCAGAAGATCCAAATGTGAAAGTTATTTTCAACAGCAGGAACTTTGGAATTGTACGCTCACCTTATTATGGTCTATTACAGGCAACAGGCGATGCGGCTATTATCATGGCTTGTGACTTTCAAGATCCGCCTGAGATGATTCCCCAGTTTATTCGCAAATGGGCTGAGGGTTATGAAATTGTAATTGCGGTCAAAAATGAAAGTAAAGAAGCATCGCTCATGTTCATGATTCGGACACTATATTATAAACTGGTAAACTGCCTTTCTGATGTTCATCTGTTTAATAACTTTACAGGATTTGGGCTTTATGACCAGAGAATTATACAAATTTTGAGGAAAATTGACGATCCTTACCCTTATTTCCGAGGACTTATTTCCGAAATTGGGTTTAATGTGGCAACCATCCCTTTCATTCAACCTCGTCGCCAAAGAGGGATTACCAAAAATAATTTCTATACACTTTATGACTTAGCAATGCTGGGGATTACCAGTCATTCCAAAATTCCTTTACGAATTGCAACGATTATGGGTTTTGCACTCTCAATAGTCACTTTGCTTGTGGCAATTGGCTACTTCTTGGCCAAACTGCTTTTCTGGGATCTTTTTGCCATGGGGATTGCCCCAATAATTATTTCCATGTTTTTCTTTGCATCGGTTCAACTGTTTTTTATCGGAATTATTGGTGAATACATTGGCGCAATTCATACTCAAGTCTTAAAACGCCCTCGGGTTCTGGAAAAAGAAAGGATTAACTTTGATAAATAAACCAACCCCAAAAATATGGCTCTTTCTCAAGTTTGCCGTAAGAGGTTTTCGGTAATGAAAAATATTTGCCATTCGAGGAAGGAACCCAGGGTATTTCTGCACATTGTGTTGGGGAGCATTCTCTTGAGTGGATTATTGGTTCGCCTATATGGTATTAATTTTGGCTTGCCTTTTCTTTATAACCCTGATGAATACGCTTTTGTTAACCCAGCACTTCATATCCTGAAAACCTTCGATTTTAATCCTCATTGGTTTGGTCATCCAGGTACAACCACTATCTATCTACTTGTCTTTCTTTATGGATTAATCTATGTGGGAGGGTTGGGCCTCGGTGTTTTTTCAAAACCGGACGACTTTGCGGTTCTGATAAACGGGGATCCCACGATCATATATCTGAGCGGTCGACTACTCTTTGCACTCGTCGGGGTTGCAACTATACTCGTGGTCTATTTCATCGCTTGCCGAATGTATAACAAGCGGACCGGACTTATTGCTGCGGCCTTCCTTTCGTTCAGCCCTCTTCATGTTCTTTTTTCCAAATTAATCCGGACCGATATCCTTATGACTTTTTTTCTATTAGTGACTTTTTTGTTCTGCTTGCGTATTCTCGAAAAACGGGCGTGGTCAGACTATCTTGCAGCTGGCTTAATAACTGGTTTTGCTGTCGCGACTAAGTACCCTGCAGTCGTAATAATTTTGGTTATTGTAACAGCACATATCCTAAGCGCGCCGTCTCAATGGGCACATTTGTTAAAGCTATCGGCATCGGGACTTGCATGTTTACTAGGGACATTTCTTGCGTCACCCTTCTTGTTCTTAGACTTTGAGACTACGTGGCGGAACGTTATGGGTGAGGCTAGACCTACACACCTGAGTGCAACAGGTTCGGGATTTTTTCACGATCTTGCATGGTATATCTGCAATGCGTTATGCGACGCCTTAAGTCCTGCTGGTCTTATATTGGCTGGTATTGGGATATTTCTTTGCTTGCTTTCTATGCGAAGGGACAAATGGCTTCTAATGATTTTCCCGTTTTTCTTTTTGCTTTTTATTTCGGCATTAAGCCTCAGATGGAGCCGTTGGGTAATACCTGTTGTACCTTTCTTATGTGTGTTCGCTGCTCACACGCTGTACCGTATAAGCGATTGGGTTGGAAGGCACTCGACTCCCGTCTTGGGTGTTTTGGTAAGCGTCGGTTTGACAGTAGGGTTTGTGACTCCACTTGTAAAAGCAGATCTCGTGCAAGGTCGCGAACTATCTAATAAGGACACTAGAACGTTGGCTCGGGAGTGGATATTGGATAATATTCCTACAGGAAGCCGTATACTCGTAGAGAAATACACACCACACCTTCCCAAAGAGCGCTATGTGTTTCTTCAAGCAAAAAATGGGTATCCAGCAGAAGTGGATACGAGCAAAATACATAAATCGGTATTTACGCCAGGGTTTACTAAACTTGGTACCCTAAAAGATCCCCAAAAAGTGATGGAGAAGAATGTTCAGTACATGGTGCTTAGCAATTGGTATGAACGATTTTTGGCTGAGGAGGACGAACATTCGAAGATTGTGGCGGCCAATTACGAAACACTTATGAGCATGGCTACCAAGATATATGAGGTTAGGAGTACCCCTGGCGAAAACAGTGGCCCAACCATACGTATATATCGATTTGGTACAGCACGATAGTTTTGTACTGCGGCTGTGAATTAAAGATTACAAAGAACTATCTCCAACAGGGCTCCCAGAACAGACTACTTCGCTATAGTTCGTCACATATTAAATTTCACAACCGTGATTTGTTAATCCATTGAAATGACAAGTTTCTTGTCACATGATTTTGAAATTATTTATCTGAACATCTATAGC
>JAYEMY010000100.1:0-3971 GCA_034718455.1 Thermodesulfobacteriota bacterium | reverse complement strand
TGCGGCCGCTGTAATATAGGCGACAAATTTGTATGCAAGGACGGCCCTGTCTTTTCCCTGGCCCAGCTTAAGAATATGCCCCCGGAATATTAGGGGCCGACAGGAAACCAGCGGCAGGTTTTTATCGCCATTTTTTCCTCTTCGCTAACTGAGACAGGCCGTCAACTGGATAGGGGACCCTGGGCCGGCGGGAGTAATTCCAAAGATCAAGCACAGGGCGATCAAGACAACAGTCTGACCCCATTGTTAACTGCTTTTTTCCTGATCTCTTTTCTCAAGTAGATACTTGCGGAGCAGTCTCTCTGCACGCATTACATAGAGTATGTATACTCTATCGTCCTCTACTCGATAGAAAATCCGACATGGTCCAACTACAATTTCTCGGTACGGTGTACGCTTCAGTTCGGGCGGTCGACGACCGGATTCCGGGAATTGCTCAAGTAGTGCAGCACGCTTAAAGACTTTCTCTACCAATCTCTGAGCAGCCCCAAAATTATCCAAAGCAATGTATCCGGCAATCTCATCAAGATCTATCAAGGCAGGCTCAGTCCAAATCAACTGAGCCATTTCTTCATCTTTTCCTTTGCTTCTTTCTGAGTATAGGTGTGGTTCTCCAGAATAGCTCTTTCACCTCTTGCTATCCCTTCAAGAATACGCATCCGATCCTGCATAAACTCAAAGGCTTTGACATCAACAAGGTAGGCTGATGGCTTGCCATGCTCAGTAATGAGGATCGGGTCCTCAGATTCACGCAGGTCTGCCAGAATTTTTGTTGCTTGCCTTTTCAATGTGGTTACTAATTCTGTTCTCATAATAGTGACACTATTCTATCACTTCTCCATTTTCAAGCATTTCCTTACCACCTTGCCTTTCAAGAATACAATTATCGCTAAAAGAAAATGCCTAGAACAGTCAGATACCTCCGGCTTTGCCGAAGGTATCTGACTCCATCTCCGATTTTGCCAAAACAGTATTACCGCTTTTCATTTCCCAATCAAAGTTCTCGACTTGACGCCAGCTTTGGGATAGATATTAAACTAATAAATTCAACGATGGGGGATCCCAGGAAAAAGGCCTTTAAGTTCATTCAGAAACAGTGTCCTCTATGGCATTGGTTGTTAATGTATCATTATTGAAATTATAATTAAAATTGTCCTTTTTCAAGATTCGGCATGTAGAATTTAGGTATGAAGATACGCGACGTAATAAAGCTTATAAAAGAAGACGGCTGGTATAAATTTTCCCAGAAAGGTGGTCATCGCCAATATAAGCACCCGTTTAAGCAAGGTCGCGTTACTATTGCCGGCCATCCTGGCGATGACTTAGGGCCGGATACTCTTGCCAGTGTTTTTAAGCAAGCCCAATTACCAAAACCAAGGAAGAAATAGGAGGTCATATTCATAATGCACCGTTTTCTTGTCATAATTGAGAAGGCCGATGGTAATTATTCTGCTTATTCACCTGATCTGCCAGGCTGTGTAGCTACGGGCAAAACTCGTGCTCAAGCGGCAAAGAATATGCATCAAGCTATCGAAATGCATGTTAAAGGCCTGCGGGAAGATAGGACTCCAATTCCCAAATCCCATGCCATTGCAGAATATGTCGCAGTCTTATAGGCAGAGCCCCCTCTCACTATTTTGGTAACTTTCAATAAGGCTGGGCATTCCTTATCAGACCCTGATTTCAAGTACATTGCACAAGCTCGTCAGTGGGAAATTGAAAGAAATAACCTAAATGCTCATGACGAAGGGCTTGTCACCCTCGCACATTGAAGTATTTTCAAGAAAGGGGGTATCCATTTAGAGCAAGTTGTCTTTTTAACTGAACGACAATGCCCGCTTCCTGATATTCCCGCACAGGCCTGAATATAGTGCTTCTCGCTACTTTGGAGCTTCTGGACTCGGGGTCTTGCACGAGAGGGAGGACTGCACGCGAAAGGCTTTATATTTTGCTATTACTTGCGTTAAATGGATACCCATTTAAAGAAAAGGTGCTTTCACTGGGGAAAGTTGCTGAACTCTCAGGCCTTTCAAAATGGGATTTTATAGAGTATCTCAGCGACAACGATGTTCCGGTGGTTGATTACGATCAAGATGAAATAACAAGGGAACTGGAAGCCGCCGGAAAACTTACGGAAAGACTCAAAACAACATTATAATAGGACGACAAGAAATGTCATCTACGATATCTATTGAAATACCGCGTGAAGTGGTCCATGCCGCGCGGATGGCACCCCAGGATCTGAGGCGAGAATTGGCAATTTATCTGTATCAACAGGACAAGCTATCCTTCGGTAAGGCTCGAGAGATGGCAGGCATGACCGTGTGGACATTTCAACAGCTGTTAGCGAGTAGGGAAATTCCCGTTCACTATGACACGGAAGATTATGAGGAAGATCTTGCAACATTGAAGGAACTCGGTCGGCTATGAGCGTTGTAAGCAATGCTTCTCCACTTATCAACTTGGCGCGGATCGGGAAATTGGACTTGCTACGCCAGCTATATGGTGAACTGCTTATTCCGGAAGCTGTATGGCATGAAGTAGTCATCGAAGGTGTGGGACAGCCAGGAGCAAATGAAGTGAAGGTCGCCACTTGGATCAAGACGCAATCGGTTACCAACATACCACTGGTATCTGCTTTGCGGCAAGAACTCGATGCAGGGGAAGCTGAGGCGATTGTCCTCACGCTGGAGACACAGGCTGAATTGCTCCTGATGGATGAGCGCGTGGGACGGGAAGTCGCTCGGCATTTGGGTTTGCGCTATACAGGGCTGATTGGGATCCTGGTCGAAGCCAAGTATAAAGATGTGCTGACTTTCGTCAAGCCTCACTTGGATGCATTACGCAACATAGCGGGCTTCCGCATCCGTGATGCACTCTATGTACGCGTTTTGCAGGACGAGGAAGAGGAATCGTGAGGCGATTATTGGAACTGGACGGCTTGCAGGAAAAGTGGAGTATGCTCAGGAGGCGATATTGTGAGGAATAGCGAGAAGGGATGGAAAGGTGTCAATGAGATAAGTCGGGCAAAAATGGGGAGGCGCTGGCGCTCACAATTGACTTACATCCCTCTGGGGTATGGGTTTACGGGTTTGTGTTTTTCATGATCATCCGTCCTGATCAGGAAAAAAACAAAAATACAACTTTAGCGGTTTTGCGGTTTAGGTTCATAACTTCATAATGTAACAACATAGAGCATGTAACCGCAGAAAACAGGAGGCAAAAATGTTACAGAATTATACTGCAAAATATTCCAAAATTGCTTCTGGTTATATGGGTCAATTAATCGAATGGCCGGAAGTCGTGACTGAAGGCAAGGACATAGAAGAGTGCCGCATGATGTTAAGAGATGCCCTTAATGAAATGCTCATAGCTTATAAGCAACAGCGGAAGGAAATACCGATAGGTGGGGCGATGTAAAAACCATTCCTGTCAAGAGGCATCGAGCACTCGACAGAATTACGGCCAATGAAATTTGCAAACAAGCTGACCTTAAACCAAAGTTTTGAGATAGCAGCTATTTTGAAGAAAGAGATAGGGAATGTATAAAATCATGGATGTACTCCAAAGTCCCCTGGAAAAGGCATAGATGTCACCGGCATTTCACTGCTCATAAGTTCATTCAGAAACATCGTTGATCCTTAGGCAGACCAACACATATACTCTACACTGTCACAAATTGCGCTTTTTGAATCAGTCAGAATTGCAAGGAAAATTTCACCACGAAGATCACGAAGGTCGGAGTTAAAGAGAAGTTTTATGCCGGTTCATCTTTCAAAGGAGGAGATAGTGACCATCAAAGTACTTGCGGTGAAGGGTCTAAAGGAACCTGTCAATCGGAACATCAAATAACTGAGATAATTTCTTGGCAACATCTTTACTGATGCTCCGTTTATTGTGTTCGATGTCAGATATTTTCTGTCGAGTGAATTTGCCGAGCTTCTGGCCTAACTGTGCTTGCGTCAGCCCAA
>JAYEMY010000099.1:7405-15032 GCA_034718455.1 Thermodesulfobacteriota bacterium | reverse complement strand
ATTTAAAATTTTCTGAGGGAGAAGAAAGCTGTTATTCTGTATTTTTTAACCTCAGAAATTAAAAGGAGAAGGCTGGCTTTGAAAAAAAGGAGACCATTTTGGACATTTTATTAATGCACAGGAGGGGGCTATCCCAAAGGCAAATAGCTCGGAAGCTTGGGATTAGTCGAAACACCGTTAAGAAATATATGGAGAACCGGGATGGACATTAAACAGATAACAGCCAGCCTGAAACAGATTTTCGAGGAATACAAGAAACGGATAGTCTTCTGGTATGATAGGGAAGGGGAATTCAGTGAGATCGGGGATATTACTTCTCCCATAGATGAAAAATGGGATGCAGCAGATGATTGTGCTTGATACATGCATTCTCATTCTTGACAGTTTAAATCCAGAAAAGTCAATTACCACCCCTAAAAAGGGTGGTTTGGATGGTGACCCTAAAAGGGTCTTTGTATGAATACTGTTTACCGCAAAGACGCAAAGAACGCCAAGTTTACTTCCTTTCTTTGCGAACTTTGCGTCTTGAGCGAAGCGGGCGGTGAAAAAATACTCCCACTTAAGGATTGAGTATGTTGACATTTCTTCATGCTGCTGACATCCATCTGGATAGTCCTTTGCTCAAGCTTGAGCATTATGATGGCGCACCAGTTGAAGATCTGCGCAGTGCAACACGACGGGCCCTGGAAAATCTTGTAGAACTGGCCATTGTTGAGCGTGTTGATTTTGTTCTCATTGCAGGCGACCTGTATGACGGTGACTGGAAGGACTATAATACAGGGCTCTATTTTGTCTCCCAGATGACTAGACTGCGGGAAGCTGGGATTCCGGTCTACATTATTGCCGGAAATCATGACGCTGCGAGCAAGATGACCAAAACACTCAGGCTTCCTGACAAAGTATTTATGTTCCCCACTGATAAACCCGCCACTTTCCATCTTGAAGACCTCGGGGTTGCGATTCACGGTCAGGGCTTTGCAAAACAGGCAGTGAGTGAGGACCTGTCGGCCGGATACCCTTTGGCTGTACCAGGCTGCTTTAACATCGGGATGCTCCACACCTGTGCGACAGGGCGCGAAGGTCACGAGCCTTACGCACCCTGTAAGATTGAGGGCCTGTTATCAAAGGATTATGACTACTGGGCCTTGGGGCATGTACATAAAAGGGAAGTACTCCACGAGGACCCGCTGATCGTTTTCCCAGGGAATATTCAGGGAAGGCATATCCGCGAGACCGGCCCCAGGGGATGCATGCTCGTTACGGTAGATGACAGCGGCCAGGCAAACGCTGATTTTCGACCACTTGACGTAATTCGTTGGATGCGGTGCCAAGTAGACGCATCAGGTGCGGATAGAGGCGACGACGCTGTAGATCGCATCTGTGAACAGATCAAAGAACTGCTCGAACAAAACGAACTGCCGTTGGTGGCGCGGATCGAGGTGGAAGGGTCGTGCCGTGCCCATGCCGAACTGGCGGCCGATCCGGAGCATTGGACCAATGAGATACGGTCGGCAGCCATGGACTTGAGCAATGGCCGGATCTGGATCGAAAAGGTAAGACTTCGAACAAATTCCTTATCCAAGGGCAAGGTGTCTGAGCCGGCCGACGGTCCGGTGGGCGAGATCCTCCACCTGCTCGATGAGGTCCAATCTGATCCGGCCCGGTTTGGGACCCTTGCTGAATCTTTAAATGATTTCTGGAAAAAGCTGCCTCGGGAGATCAAGCAGGGCAGGGATGCCATCTCACCGGACAATACCGAGTGGCTGACCAATATGCTTGATCAGGTCCGGCCCATGTTGCTCCGTCGTCTTGTCTCAAAAGGGGATGATTCGTGAAGATACTCCGGATAGGACTCCTCGAGTTTGGTCCGTTCACAGACAAGATACTCGATCTCCACAAAGGACATGAAGGTCTGCACATTGTCTACGGCCCGAATGAGGCAGGTAAGACCTCGGCCCTGCGTGCGCTCAGACAACTGCTTTACGGAATCCCGGAGAGGTCTTCAGACGGCTTCATCCATCCATACGCAAAGCTGCGGATCGGGGGAAAACTTCTGAAAAGTGACGGGGCAGTCCTTGAGTTTGTGCGCCGGAAGGGCAGGGTCAATACACTCCGCGCCAAGGACGATGCCACGCTGATTGACGAATCGCATCTTCATACGTTTCTGGGCGGTGTGGACTCGGATCTATTCGCCACGATGTTCGGCATTGACCATGCTGACCTTGTCCGGGGAGGAGAGGAGATCATCCAGGGAGGGGGAGATGTCGGCCAGGTCCTCTTTGCTGCAGGCTCGGGGATTTCCGATCTCCGAAAGGTCCAGGACGAACTCCGGGCAGAAGCCGAAAATTTGTTCAAACCCAGGGGACAGACACAGCGAATCAATAAAGTGCTGGCCATACTCAAGAAAAACAAGAAGGCCCTGCGCGAAGCAGAGTTGCCCGGCCAGGAATGGGTTCGGCATGACACGGCCCTGCGTGAGGCGCTTGATCGCAAGCAATCTATTGATCAAAATTTAGGACAGAAACAGCGTGAGAAACATCGTTTGGAGAGGATCAGAGATGCCCTGCCTGTCATTAGCAAACATAAAGAGATGTTGAATGATTTTAAGATGTGCGCCGATGCAGTGCTCCTGCCTGCTTATTTCAGCAAGCGGCGGCAGAATGCCCTTACAGATCTTCGGGTTGCAGAAAACGATAAAACACAGTCCAGCCAAAGCCTCAAAGAAATCAACAAGGCGCTTGAGGAACTGGCTATTCCGGAATCCCTTATTGAAAGCGCGGATTTGATCGAACAACTGCATCAGGACCTGGGCAGTCAACGCAAGGCAATGAAGGACCGTTCAGCGCTCTTCATTCAAAGGAATAGCCTGGAGGCGGACGCAACTGCGATCTTAAAGGAACTTCGTGAAGACCTCACACTCGATCAGGCCGAACAGCTTCAGTTGAGTAAGGCGGAAAGCGTCAAGATCCAGGGACTGGTCAACACGTATGAAAAGTTGGCAACCAGAATGGAAAGCGCCGGGGAGGAAATTTCCAAATATTACCTGAGAATAGAATATCTGAGAAAAGGTCTCGCCGGTCTCAAAGATTTGCGCGATACGGGTGAACTCAGTGGGGGCATTGAGCGTGCGCGACAACACGGGGCGATGGAAGAACATTTTGAGACGGAATGCACTGAAATCCAGTTGGCTGAGCAGGCGGCAGAGGTTGCTTTAAAGAGGCAGCAACTCTGGGCGGGGAATCTTGAAGACCTTGAAAAATTGCCCGTTCCGTTGTTTGAGACCATTGATGTATTTGAGCATCGTCTGAATCAAGCATATGAAGCAGTTACAAAGCATCGTGCTGAAATCGATGAGATTGAACGTACTGTGGTGGAACTTGATGGCAAGATCGAACAGTTGAGGCTGGAACAGGAAGTCCCTACTGAGGACGACTTGCTTAGGTCAAGACGCAGACGCGAAGAGGGTTGGCAGCTTGTCCTCCGGGCCTGGAAGGAAAGACACGAACCAGGGGTGGATGAGCGGGATTTTGTGGCAGCTTTTAAATCTACGGATGACCTGGCAGAAGCATATGAGCTGAGTGTTCAACACGCGGATGAATTCGCTGACCGGCTCCGGCGTGAGGCCGACCGGGTCGCGAACAAGGCCACGCTTCTTGCGGACCGCGAGACGCGCAAAAACCAATGCGAGCGCTTGAAAGACATGGTCAAAACATCTGAAATTGAGCTTGCAAAGGTCAAGGAAGAATGGTTCGCAGTATGGGAAACAATCGGGATTTCACCAAAATCACCAAGGGAAATGCGTGTATGGGCCCAGGACCAGAGGACCCTGGCAGACCAGGTCTCGACTATTCGTGAGCGAAAGGCAAAGGCCGGCGTTCTTAAAATTTTGATCGAGACACATTGCAAAGAATTGAGCGAGTACCTTGTGACTTTGGGAGAACCTGCTGCATATACAGACGAGACACTGGTCCATCTCATAGAGAGGAGCCAAAAAGTCGTGGATCGCATGGCCCGGATAAAGTCCGAACATGAGCAGGTTATCCGTGATTTGGAACAAAAGGAAAACGATCTGCAAGAAGCAAAATCAAGGGCCAAAAAGACCGAACAGGACCTCTTGCAGTGGCAATCCGAATGGACAAAGGCAATCCAATTTCTTGGTCTTGAATCTGATGCCGAACCTGCCCAGGCCATCTCTGTGATAGAGGATATCAAGGCCCTTTTTGTGAAGATCAAAGAGGCAAAGGAGCGTGGCCGACGGATTGACGGCATTGATAGGGACGCAAAGGCGTTTGCCGGAAAAGTCAATGATCTGACCGGGCGTGAGGCCCCTGACCTGTCAGGACTTCCGGTCGAACAAGCTGTTGCGGAATTCAATGCCCGGCTTACTAGGGCACGAAAGGCAAAGACGCAACAGCAGAGCCTGGAGCAGCAAGGCAAACAGGAGCACAAAAAGTCGCGGATCGCTGAAGACAGGATAGCCAGTATCCATGCCCAACTGGCGACCATGTGTGAAGAGGCTCGGTGCAAAAACCATGAGGACCTGCCTGCGGCTGAGGAGCGTTCGGCCAGCCGGCAGCAGATCCAGTCCCAACTTGAGCAACTAAAAGAACAGTTGCGCAAACTGAGCGGCGGTGCAACTCTTGACGAATTTATCCAAGACGCCCGGAGCGTTGATCCTGACGGCATCGACCCTGTAGTGGAGCGGCTTGTTGAGGAAATCGAACAGTTGAACCGGCAAAAATCAGACCTGGATCAGACCATTGGGAGCGAACGGACCGAGCTGAGCAAAATGGACGGCAGTGCCCGGGCTGCCGAGCTGGCTGAAGAAGGGCAGGGGCTCCTGGCTCGCCTTGAAACCGACGCGGAACAATATGTCCGCCTCCGGCTCGCATCAACTGTTTTGAGTCAGGCGATTGAAAGATACCGTGAAAAAAACCAGGGTCCGATTCTGAAACGATCAACGGATCTTTTTGCCCGCATGACCCTCGGTTCATTTGAGGGACTCCGTTTGGAGTTCAGCGAAAGAGGCGATGCAGTGCTTGTGGGCGTCCGGCCCGGCGGCAAGGAGATCGTCGGTGTCGAGGGCATGAGTGACGGGACTGCGGACCAACTCTATCTGGCAGTGCGGCTGGCCAGCCTTGAGACGTATCTGGAAAGAAACGAGGCCATGCCATTCATCGTTGATGATATCCTGATCAAATTTGATGACGACCGGGCCATTGCCACCTTGCAGGTCCTGGCCCAACTCGCCGAGCAAACGCAAATCATTTTCTTTACGCATCACCAACATCTTGTGGAACTGGCCAAGGCCCATATTGATGAGGATGTGTTGTTTGAGTATGCTCTTTAAGTTGAGCTGTTGAGCTATTAGCTTTTAGCTTAACACCCCGTTTCTATACAAAGTTTTACCTAATAGCTAACGGCTAATAGCTAACGGCTAACAGCTAATGGCCGGCATCCGTCTATGTTGAAAAAGTGTAAACTACAGAATGAAGGATGCCAATCTTGACATTGAATACGAAAGGCGGGAAACTGAAGAATAAAGAAGCCGTCATACTTGTTCATGGCCTCTGGATGAACGGGATGGAAATGAGCCTCCTCAAACACAGGCTCAATCGCTTTGGCTATCAACCATGGTCTTTCCGCTATTCCAGCACCCGCCTGGATCTTACCGAAATAGCAACTCGCCTGAACACTTTTGTTGAGCAAATTCCGGCCCAAACTATCCATTTTGTGGGACACAGCCTTGGGGGACTGGTTATCCTGAAGCTGTTTGAAATTTTCCCCCGTCAGCGTCCCGGACGTATTATCGCCCTGAGTCCGCCATATCAAGGCAGTGAAACAGCAAGGCGCTTAATTCGCCTACCTGGTGGCCGGAATCTGATCGGCCGAAGCATAATCGAGTTGCTGGACGGTGATATCCCTGCATGGTCAGGCGAGAGGGACCTCGGCGTCATTGGAGGTACTCTGAATTTCGGTTTTGGCAGACTGATCGGTGCTGTCGGTCATTCAGGCGACGGGACCATACGTCTTGAGGAAATGCGCATCCCTAAAGCCCGCGATTTTATCACTCTGCGTGTAAGTCACATGGGCCTTGTAGTCTCAAAAAGGGTCGCCACGGAAGTATATCACTTCCTGGAACATGGACGGTTTTCTACAGTTTCTTCCTGAACTTTCCTGACAATGGGGTACACTGCCTTTCGGAAAAACGATGGTTGATAATTGACTTATCATGCATTCATGCTATCATAAAATTATAATATCAATTTCAGGAGAAACAAAGTGTAAACTACAAAATGAAGGATGCCGATTATTGTCATAAACTCATTTCAATAAACCAGCATACAAAAATAGGATCAACGACAGACCAAACCCCTGTCCTGTAGTCCTTTTCAATCAAGTCTTTCCTGGACAAGGTGTTGAGGCCTTGTTGAATGCCTCCGGTTGAGCCAAGGTTATGCCGTGCCATATAGCTTGCTGAATAGATTTTGGCTGTGGGCTCCTTGGCTAATGCCGAGAGAATGTTAATCTGCTTTGTTCTGAGCCCTTGCAGGATCGACTCAAAAACTACTCTTTCACTCTCAACAACAATTGCTTTTATTTCCGCAATATCCTTCTGCTTCACTTCTTTATTAATTTCTTCATACAGAAAAAAACAAAATTTCTGCATATAATATGGGTGGTTCGATACCAATTGGCAGATTTCAGAGGCATCTTCTTCGTTGATATATTTCCCTGCTCTTTTAAATTCTGATGTTATAAAAAGAACCATATCCTTATGAGGAAGTGGTTTTAGCTCATAATTGAGGGAACTCTGGAAAAAGGGTCTTTTCCGATCATTAAAAATATCAAGCAAGATGCGCCTTCTGCTTCCAATGAAGAAAAAGGAACATTGAATTTTCTGGATATATTGTCTTAAAATACCTTCTATGCCAATTGAATTATGGACTTCAGCAATCTCTTGAAATTCATCAAAGGCCACATGGACAGGCAGGCCAACATCAATAATGAACTTTTCCAGAGACTCCATTGTATCCTCAAGTATCTTTAGCCCGTCTGTTTTAAATGCTGTTTGAACCGAAACCGATATTCCCCCTTCGGGACTTGGCGATAAAACAGGCCTGAAGGATGTTATGAAGCCTATGGCCTTTTGAAACATACCCTGATTTTTATGAGTAACGGTATAGATTGATCTGGCGATCCTTCCCGCAATTTCTTCAACTGATGTAACGCCGAAGAGGTCACAATAGGCTGTTAACGTGCCATCGGATTTAAGGCTGTTTTGTACTCTTTTGGTAATGGATGTCTTGCCATATCGCCTTGGTGAAAACAGAACGACATTTATATTGGACTTTGCGTAGGAAATAAGGTCGGCAAGCTCTTTCTCCCGATCACAAAAAGGGGCGTTAACAGGTATTTCTTTGAGATAAAATGGATTTTTTTTCATGGCGTTGCTTTCTTTAAGCAACTTAATTAAAGCATGATTTATTAATCATTGCAAGCAATAAATCCAAACGTTTACCAGCTTCCAACGGCAGGTTCTGTTTCAGACCTGTCCCTCAGCCATCCGTGGCTTTGTGGTTTGCTGTTGACCAGAACCGCCTATTTTGCTGCTGATGGTTCTTTC
>JAYEMY010000099.1:0-7305 GCA_034718455.1 Thermodesulfobacteriota bacterium | reverse complement strand
TTTGACAGAATCAGCTAAATCAAAACCGAATACCCGTGAATAAAAATACAGTTCAGCATCAAATGTACGTTTAATATTTTCGGCAATTCGAAAACCGTGCTGCTCTTTCTCAAAGGGGACATAAGCAACAGGCAGTCCTTTCTCACGGAGTATCTTAAACATCATTTCTGCCTGATTGGGCGGCACAATCTTGTCTTCAAGCCCTTGGAAAAAGATAACCGGACACGAAAGACGTTCAGCAAAATGAATGGGCGATCGTTTTTTGTAAAGGTCACGACGCTCAGGGTATGGACCGATCAGATGATCTAGATAATGTAATTCAAACTTGTGTGTTTCTTTGGTTAGGGCTTCCAGATCGCTGATACCGTAATAGCTTGCGCCAGCCTTAAAGATGTTGTAGAAAATGAGAGTGCAGAGTGTTGTATAGCCTCCGGCACTGCCGCCCCTGATTACAAGCCGGTTATCATCGACGTCAAAATGCTTCGTAAGATAACGGGCACTGTTCACACAGTCGTCCGTGTCAACGATTCCCCACTGGCCTTTGAGACGTTGGCGGTATGCCCGGCCGTAACCAGAGCTGCCTCCATAGTTCACGTCCATAACTGCAATTCCTCGGCTGGTCCAATACTGAATCCCAAGATTGAGAGTCCCAGAAGTTGCCGCAGTGGGCCCACCGTGGGTCATGACAAGGAGCGGAGGCCGCTCACCGTTTGGTGCTGCATAATTCCGATTTTTCGGTGGATAAAAGAAGCCATAAGCTCTCTGCCTCTGTACTGTAGGGAAGTCGATCGATTTCGGCAGGGAGAGGAATACTGGATCAATCGCAACATCACTCGATCGACGTAATACCTCAAGCTTCCGCGTAGCAAGGTTGAGCTGGACAACAGATCCGGGTTCGTTGGGGGAACCGGCAACGAACACAGCACGTCCGGGCACTGCCTTGAGAAAACCGATCTCTGTGAAAGGGGTGTCAATTGTTTTCAATTCCCCAGTCACCGTGTCAATGCTTGCCAGTTGCCATATCTCTTTCTGGGTATATGAACAGATAATTCGACGCTTTGATTCAAAGGCATATGTAGACATTCCAAATATCCATTGCGGCACACCGAACTCGGCATCCATTCGAACTACTGGCTCGATTCGTCCGTCACGCCAGCGGTAGAGGTTCCACCAGCCTGTCAGATCGGAGACAAAGTACAGCATACCGTCAGATGACCATTGCGGCTGAAAGATGGACTCATCAAGACCGCCTGCCAATTTTTCAAAGCGCATTACTGAACCGTCTGCGTTTAACTCTCCCATCCAGAGTTCGGTCCCATCCCAGGGCATGTTGGGATGGTTCCAGGAAAGCCATGCTAAACGAAATCCATCAGGACTGATACAGGGAGAGGAATAGAAGTCATTGCCAGAAACAATAATTTTGACTTCATCTCCACTGCCAAGATCGAGACTTACCAAGCTATTAGTAACCTCGTCCACTGCATTGGAATGGTCCTCGCACACACAGATTATCCTGCCTCGCCGGTGATCAATGACCCCATCGGCAAAACGCAAATCAGCATCAGGGGAAATTGGCTTCGGCTCAGATCCTGGATCTTGAAGGTAGAGGCGCTGATCGGAATAGTTGGAGAAGTAAACTCTGCCATATTCGACAACAAAGGAGCCGCCGCCGTACTCATGCACACGGGTCCGCGCATTAAATGAGGATGGCGTGATATCTATTGTCCGTCCATCTGGAGTATGCCGAACAACAACGTGCCGTCCACTCTCTGAGGGGCGCATCTCAATCCAATAGACGTCTTCGTCATCAAGCGCTATCTGATTGAATCCAATGGTATTAGAGACAATCAGGTCGGAAGTAATCGGCGACTTCCAAGATCCATAAGGTGCTATTTGTGGTCTGGACATCCTTTTTCTCCGTACCTGTTAGTGAACAAAGTCACTTGCCAGAAGGGCTGGATATGGAACTGAAAGGGTTACTCTTGAAAAGACCGAGATCAAGCCTCTGGTACAAGTCTTACCGAACATTACCTCTCTCCAGGAATTATGAATTCCAGACCTGAAAATGCAAATGATTTCGACAGGTTGACCCTTTTTGTAAGGTAAATCTGTGATTACTACTTTACCATCTTCTGCAATGACTTGCCGGACTCGCATAGCTTCCTCCCTGCACCCAATCCCATTTTTACAGTCCATCGTTTCGACGGATATTATACTCCATTAAACTTGATATGCTCATCTTGATTTCTTTCACTGACAACCCATTCTCGTTTCATGTTGGCCACACGATTCCCGGCGACGCCAGTCGCGTTGAAAGCAATAACTCCCAAAACCGCGAGATATCAGGCGTCATGCTCAAATGATTTGTTCGGCCTTGGTTTTTCTATAAGATAGCCGGAAACATAACGGTGCAGAACACCAGACATAAGTGTTTAATATGAGATTCCATTTTCTACAGCAAGAGTTTGGATTTCCTCCAGAACTTTAGAAGATATTCTGATATTAACTCTTTTATCCTTTTTCAAGGTTTTGCGTGCATACTGCTGGCCCCCTGACAGCCAACAGCCTTTTTCGGGTTTCAAAGCACAATCCATTGAGAATACGCCTTTTGGTGCAACCTTGTCCGCGGTTGAAGCCCCGCAAAAGGCTGTTGGCTGTTGTTAATTATTTCAGATCATGGTAGATGTTTGGAAGTTATATAATTGCTTGGCTGGTAATATATTCGGGTCAACCGGAACTGGTGTGGTAAATCGTCCCTTTTTTGGCAATTATTCATTGTTTTACAGGTAGTTATGCCAATATTAAATATTGACATTTTTTTACCCTTTATACCCTTGTTAAACCGTTGATATATTAGCAATGTTTTGCGTAACTGGTTGATTTTATTCACCACATTGATTCCGGTTGACGGGTTTGGGCATCACACAAATTACGGTTGAGCCCATATATTCTAATACCTGGGAAAATGGAGAAAAAAATGGCAAAAAGAAAAAAAGCATCAAAATCATTATATCAAATAAAAGTAACCTTGATAGGCAGCAAGCCACCAATTTGGAGAAGGTTAATTGTCAAGGAGAACATTAGATTAGATCAATTACATTCTGTTTTGCAGGTGGCAATGGGGTGGTTTAATTACCATTTACATCAATATAGAGTTGGAAGCTCTTATATCGGAATTCCAGACTCGGATTTTGATATAGACCTAACAGATGAGCGTAAGGTTTATTTGCAAGACATCATTTCCAATCCAAAAGATAATTTTGTTTATGAATATGACTTCGGTGATGGTTGGGAGCACAAAATCATTCTCGAAAAAATTCTTCCTTTAGATTTTTCCGAATCACCTGTAGTCATTAAAGGGAAAAAGGCATGCCCTCCAGAGGATTGCGGGGGTATTTGGGGATACTCCGATTTATTGGATGCAATTCAAGATCCAAAACATGAAGAACATGCATCTATGATCGAATGGGTTGGTGGAGAATTTGATCCTGATGAGTTTGACATTGAGCTTATTAATAGTCATCTGATAAAATTGAAATTATGAGATCTCTTATATAAAAACAGACAACAAGGCGCTGGAGAGGGACCCCGCTCCAGCGCCATTTGTCCATCCCTGCATCGATCCATAGTACCCCGACATGGAATGGTCCGCACTTTCCAGCAACTTCGTCTCATAATATGATTTCTTCGTGTTCTTCGTGGTAAATGTGGTCGCGCAGCTTGTTGAATATATATGAATCCCAAGGAAGATTACATGAAGATACTCAATGATATTATCTCCACTGTGACAAAGGACAGTAAAATTCAAGAAGTTCATACCTGTATTCACTGGACAGCAATGGTCAGCAGTGGTTGCGGACTGTCTTCTACATTTCAGGATGATTGCATTCCTCATGTGCCGGTCAGGGATGTTGGAAAATTAGCTCAAAAAACCGCGTTAGAAGTGGTAGAATATGCCAGGTCAGACAATCTTTTGGAGGCATCGATCGGCATGGCGGCCCTGAACTCCTTGATAGAGATTGATGAAGACCGTTGTGTTGAGCTGAATGCCCTTGAAATATTGGCGGAAAAAGGGAAGGGCAAAAACGTATGTGTCGTGGGACATTTTCCATTTATTCCCAAGATGCAAAAATTGGCCAATAGACTCTGGGTGATAGAAAAAAGACCACAGGAAGGGGATCTGTCGGCAGAAGAGGCTGAAAATGTACTGCCTATGGCTGACGTTGTGGCTATTACCGGTACGTCATTTATCAATCATACAGTAGATGAATTATTAAGTTTGTGCAGAAAGAGTTTTGTGGTGATGGTAGGAGCGACCTCGCCTTTGTCTCCTGTTCTTTTTGACTATGGGGTTGATATGATTGCCGGTTCAAAAGTAGTTGATCCACAAAAGGCTATTCAGTGTATAAGTGAAGGGGCTACATTTAAACAGATTAGGGGCATAAAACACTTGATTATGACCTAAGTTGAGCAATTAGCCATTAGGGTTTAGCTTTGAAAAATCAAGGCATTACGTTAATTAGAGATAACACCTAAAGGAGGAAAGACAATGGAAGCAAAGGACATGCTGTATCTTGGCCTCGGAGCTGCTTTTTTAGCAAAGGATAAGCTCAAGGAACGGATCAAGGAATTGGAAAAGCGCGGGGAGATCAATAAGGAAGATGCCAAGAAGTTCATTCAAGACGCTAAAGACCGGGCCAAGAAGGAGCGGGAGGCCTTTGACTCACGTATCCAGGAAAAACTCAAAGAGACCATCAGCGAGATGGGCCTGGCCACCAAGGAGGACCTTGAAGAACTGAAAACAATAATAAAAAAGGCCTGATGCTCAAAAATTATAATCCACGACGGGTGTGGAAGACATTTCGTTTTTTGCTCACTGTATTTGTTATTGTTCGCAAAAAGGAGCACTTTTTTTATATACGTCCCCTGGATCCAGTCGCTTTTAAACAGACCATCCTTGACCTGGGCGTAAGCTTTATCAAGCTGGCCCAGGTCCTGGCCACCAGAGCCGACTTCTTTACCGAGGAATATCTGCGCGAGCTTAAGACTATCCATGACGAAGTCGAGCCCATGGACCGGGCCGATTTTGAGGTCATGTACAACCGTGCCTTTGGCTCAGTCCGGCCCTTTCGTCATTTTGTCCACAGTCCTATAGCCAGTGCCTCAATAGGCCAGGTGCATAAGGCCGTACTGGATGACGGCACAAAGGTGGCTGTGAAAATACGCCGCCTGAACATTGAAAAGGCAGTCCTTGATGATATAAGAATCATTGGTATTTTCCTCAAAATTTTCCAACCTTTCTTCAGCCGCCTAACAAAGAATTCTTTAGAAGCAGTGCTCAATGAATTCGCCGACATGATCCTCAAAGAAGTAGACCTGTCCATTGAATTGGACAATCTTCGTAAATTCAGAGAGATCTATCAACTGAGCGGCATCCGATTTCCAGATGTATATCCACGCCATTGCAGTTGTGACGCCCTGGTTATGAGTTTTGAGATAGGGATGCGTATTGATGATAAAGAGGGCCTGGCCCGCTCAAATATCCCATTTACCACCCTTATGGACAGGATGATCTCCTTCTATATGGAACAGATGCTGGTATGCGGCCTTTTTCACGCGGATCCTCATCCCGGCAATTTTTTAGTTGGGGACGACGGTACGCTGATTGTCCTTGATTTTGGAATGGTCAAGCGATTGCCCAACTCCACCCGGGTCGCCATGATTGAGATGATCAAGGCCGCTAATGAGCAAGACTTTGAACTCTTTATTGTCTCATGCAAACGGTTAGGTGTGATCGCAGCTACGGCACGGGAAGACCAGATGCAGGAGCTGGCGGTGCGCATGTTTGATATCTTTGGAAATGAACATTTGAACGCCACGAGCATGCAGAACCTGGCCTTTGATGTACTGGACTCCATGAGGGAGCTGCCCTTCAAGGTTCCTCAGGAACTGGTCTATGTCATGCGGGCCAGCTCCCTTGTGGAGGGACTGGGGACCAGTTTTATTGAAAACTTTAACGGCATCAAAGATATCCTGCCCGTTCTGATAAAAAACATTAACAGGGCACTGGGTGCGGAAAACAGGTTATTCCCCACACTCAAAAGCGAACTCATGTCCTTGCCCCTGACCGTGCGGCGGTTGAAGATAATTATCACACAGTTAAGTGAGGACAACCTGCACATAAAGCTGTCCGGGGAGACCCTGGAAATCCTGGGAGAATATGTGCGTGCCTATCTGAAACCCGTAGGCATGGGAGTGGTTCTCATCACAACGGCATTTTTCGTGCAGCACCTGAGCTTTTCCCATCACCAGGAAGTTGCTGTTATTTTTTTTATTCTTGGAGTGTTACGGGTGCTTATTGCCCTGAAATGATGGGTAATATAGCGCAAAAAATATGACTTGTGCGATTAGCTACTCGCCGTTAGCCGATTTGTTGGGCACGCTAATGATTATTTCGGAAATCGCTTGACGCATTTAATGAAAGAGTATAATTTAATCTTCATCAGAAAAAACTCGTGAGTTTTTTGAGATATAGATAAAAAATGACTGAATATTTAGAACGATATATTGAACCCTTCGTGGTGAAGGATTTAACCAGAAAGATGGTATTTGTCGGCGGACCCAGACAAACCGGCAAGACGACTCTGGCTAAACACCTATGTGCCCTTTCCGGTGCCGACCAGAAAAGGCGTTATCTGAACTGGGACGATTCAAAGGACAGAGAAAACATTTTACAAGAAAGGTTCCCAACCGGTCCTGGCTGTCTTGTGCTGGATGAGATCCACAAATACAAACGCTGGCGTCAGGTGATAAAGGGGCTTTTTGACAAGCGGGGCGATGAGCTTCAGATCCTGGTTACAGGTAGCGCCAGGCTGGACTATTACAGAAGAGGCGGAGATTCCCTTCAGGGACGCTATTATTTCTATCGTCTTTTCCCAATAACCGTTGCGGAACTTAAAAGTCCGATTCCTTCTACAGTCATGGACCTTTTACATTATGGAGGGTTTCCTGAACCTTTTTTGCGGGCTTCAGAGAAGGAAACAAAAAGATGGAGCCGTGATTATCGTACCCGCCTGGTCAGGGAGGATCTGCGCGACCTGGAACGGGTTCAGGACATTGACAGCATTGAAAGGATGGTACTGCGCCTTCCGGAGCTTGTAGGATCCCCGCTTTCTCTAAATGGGCTGCGGGAAGATCTGCAGGTGTCCCATCAGTCGGTTTCACGATGGATTTTCATGCTTGAAAATCTGTATATGTTGTTTCGAATATATCCCTTTGGCGCTCCAAAAATCCGGGCTGTAAAAA
>JAYEMY010000098.1:0-3980 GCA_034718455.1 Thermodesulfobacteriota bacterium | reverse complement strand
GAAGTGGAAAAATTACAAAAACCGTTTCGAGTTCCATGGCTTTCCGGTAAAACCGTGGAGATAGTCTGGACCGCTTGATTGGGGTGTTATTTTGACGATTAGACCTGCTGTGAAAATCGGTGTTAAATGCATAGAGGATCCCTAACAGCCCCTTACGGGTTCGCAATGGTACGCAGATCATGGACTTGGTGACAAAGTCTTCCTTGTGATTGAGCTCTTTATAGAATCGGTTATCTTTGGAGACATGTAGAGGTGCGTTACCTAATTTCTAATAAAGCATTGTCATACTATTTTCAATCGTTCAGCAAAGGCTTTCATGCAGTCATCAAGCAGTAAAAGCCTTTCGTGCCAGATCCCGGTTTTGCCGGTCAGGCACACTTCCCTGCTTTGTTCATCAATAAACTTCAAGTCTATTTTAAGCGCTGTTTCTAGCAACTGGTCCTTCAGATATTCGGCCCATTCGATGATTACTACGTTTTCTCCGTCAAAATAGTCTTCAAGCCCGATCTCTGTGATGTCTGCATGGGGACCAAGCCGGTATAGGTCCACATGAATCAAGGGCAAGCGACCGTTCAGGTGCTCGTGGATTAAAGCAAAGGAAGGACTTGTCACCTCCTTTTCCTCTATTCCAAGGCCGGAGGCTATTGCCTTGGTAAGACTTGTTTTTCCTGCTCCCAGATCCCCTGACAAAAGTAAAAGATTTCCAGGTCCAAGCACGGTTGACAGGCAATTCCCCAGGACATCAGTGGCCTCTATACCCTTAAGTGCATACAATAGCCTCACAATATGAGCCTCCGCCTGATGAGCACAATGGCAACCCAGGCACAGAAAACAGATAGAACTACTATGACCAGCGTATGGATAAGCCAATCAGGCCCAATCCGACCGTAACAGAGCATGCGTGAAAGGTTGACCGCATGGGTCAAGGGCAAGGCTAGTGAGATTTTTTGTATAACCGGATTCATGGCACTTATGGAGAAAAAGATGCCAGAAAACAGGAAAAGCGGCGTTATGAAGAGTGAAGTAAAATAATTGAAGAATTCATAATCGCCGGCCAGAGCGGTCATTATGAGCCCCAGGGACGCAAACAGGATGCCTTCCAAAAAAAGCATGGGGATAAGGGCCAATATCCACGGAGAGGGAATCAGGCCAAAAAGCGGGAGGGCTGCGAGCATTATGAGCCCGGAAAGGATGCCCTTGGTCGCCGCCCAGACAATCTCTCCCAGCGCCAGTTCCTCAACGCTCACAGGAGTCATGAGGATGGCCTCGTAAGTCCTCTGGGTAGTGAGTCTGGTGTAGGAGCCATACATAGTTTCAAAAGAACCGCTGTACATAACTGCCGAGGCCACCAGGCCCGGACCTATGAATTGGAGGTAGGTAACTCCCTCTATCTGTGGAATTTGCCTCCCAAGGCCGAAACCCATTGCCAACAGAAAAAGGAATGGCTGGCCCAGGTTTCCTATCAAGCTGGCCCATACGTGCTTTCGCCATACCCTGGCATTTCTCAGCCATATTTTATAAAAAAGCAGCCACATCGTAATTATTTATCCCCCCCCTGACAGCCAACAGCCTTTTTCGGGTTTCAAAGCACAATCCATTGAGAATACGCCTTTTGGTGCAACCTAAGCTAAGCGTTTAGCTGTTAGCCATTAGCGTTTAGCTTTGAAAAATAAAGACATTACGTTAATTAGAAATAACACCCAACGGGTGAAAGTTTGTAATAGCAAAACATCCTATAATCATTAAACTATAGCTCATTTCGGAATCCTTCATAGCAAGCCAAAAGTAGTTTACACTTTTAGGGATAATATACCTCAAAAATATGATTTGTGCGATTAGCCGTTAGGTTTTAGCTTAACAATCCGTTTTTGTACAATGTTTTTAGCTAATAGCTAATAGCTGGCATCCGTCTATGTTGAAAAAGTGTAAACTACAGAATGAAGGATGCCCTCATTTCGTATTATTTGATACTATTATATAAATACAACATGCTGAGAATACATACTCAATCACTTCAATAAAGTATCAGGATATACGAAACATGGGGATGGTTCCATGCGTTGTGATATATCCGAGATATTTGTGGAATGTGCCCCCCCCCAACCTGTAGGGGCGGGTTTGAAACCCGCCCCTACAATTAATGAAAATGTATTCGGCAATATCCCGTAGGGGCAGGCCCCCGTGCCTGCCTGCCCTGACAATATGCAACCACAGAGGAAAGGGCAACCACAGGGAGTTTGCCCCTACATTATTTGAAAACGAATTGCACCACATACGGGAATACATCATCATCAACAATCCAGCCCAATGGGGATTGAATTAAGGGCGAATACATAGATTCGCCCCTACATAGGACAAACATTCCGTCATCATGAGCCACAAACAACTCTTTTAGACATCACATGGTAGGGAACCATCCCGAAACATGCTATAATAGCTAACCGCTGAAGGCTAATCGCTCAATTTAGGTGCAATCTTGTCCGCAGTTGAAACCCTGCAAAAGCCTGTCGGCTGCCATGGAGTGTGAGCGGTTACGCCACATCAGTTCTCTCTCAGACTCCTTCCTGTCAGCTTTAAAAACAGATCTTCCAGATTTGCTGGCCGTTTACTGACATGACGAAGGGAAATGGCCATGGTCTCAAGATCAGCGCACGGTTCATGGGCATATATTAAGAGCCTGTCTGCCACTCTCTCGATATCCACCTTGCAGGAGCGGAGGGTTTTCTCCAGGGCGTCGAGCTTTTCCGGACTGTCCGCCACCTCAAACACTTCCGATCCCATCATATCCGCCACCATCTCTCCAGGATCACCTTGCGCAACTATCTTTCCTCCGTCCAGTATCAATACCCTGCTGGTAAGGCGGGACACCTCATCCATATAATGGCTGGTAAGGAGCATAGTAGTACCCTGGGATCTCAGGTCCTCAAGTCGTTCCCATATCAGGTGTCTGGCCTGGGGATCAAGACCTATAGTGGGTTCATCAAGGATCAGCAACTCCGGCGCATTTATCAGGGCCCTTGACAAGAGAAGACGCCTACGCTGACCACCTGAAAGATGTTGGATGATCTCATCACTTCGATTTTTTAAGGCAAAAAAACCAAGGAGATTATCCGCTCGCTTTCTGGCTGCAGAACTGTCGATTCCAAAATATGAGGCATAAACAAGAAGGTTTTCAAATACAGTCAGATCCGGATCCAAGTTGTCTCTCTGAGATACCACACCTATCCTCAATTTTATTTGTTTCAGCCGTTCAGGGATGGATTCACCAAAGACGCTGATTTTACCTGAGGTGGACCGGACAAGGCCAAGAAGCATATATATAGTGGTAGTCTTTCCTGCCCCATTAGGTCCGAGCAGCCCCAGACACTCTCCGGGATATATACAGAGGTCAAGATCCTTAACCGCTACCCTGTCTCCGAACCGTTTTGTAAGATCCCGGATTTCTACAAGGGGAGGTTTGGCTGTCAATGTCATGGCGATTATTGTAATCGTTCATTCCCCGACTGCCAAGGATCACAGTAATATAGCGCAAAAAATATCGACCTGTATTCTTTATTAGTGCTTGGAGTCGTTGCTTTGGAACAATTCTCATGTCTGTGCCAAAAACAGCCATGTACAAATATTACAGTTTTGTATTTTGGAAGAACGATATCAGGACGTCCAGGCAATTTACTGTCATTTATTTTGAATGCAGATTCCGGCCTAAACCTGCCACCCATTCCGGTTCAAACCTGCCACCCATTCCGGCGGAAAGTTTACCACTTTTCAGGTCATTTCCGGAACGCCCAAAATAATTAGCAATCATCCTTTTCCCTTCAAAATCAGATAACATCTCCTCTAAAACAATACTTCATACTCGACTTTGGCCATTTTGTGATAGCCTGTTGATGAGGCGCGGCTATTTTTTTTAAATTTATCTCGTAGGCAGACACTGTTGCGAAAGTTTGTTATAGACAATCCGAGCAATCCTTGCTAATAGC
>JAYEMY010000097.1:0-3990 GCA_034718455.1 Thermodesulfobacteriota bacterium | reverse complement strand
TGTTGCAGTCCACCCGGAGGCATCCCAAAAGACCGGTTTGTTGGGGGCGCTTACCCTGGCAAACCGTATCCTGGGCTTTGTTAACGCACCGGCCCTGATGCAAAGAGTAGTAGGAAAAGTGCTCGATACCGGCGTTGGCACCGGAGTATACCAAAGACGCAGAGATCGTCTGACAGAGATCTTAAGAGAGGCCGGCTACGCATTCACTGTACCCCAGGGTGCCTTTTATTTCTTCCCCCGCACTCCAATCCCCGACGACACGAAGTTTGTCCGCATGCTGCAGAAAGAACGCATATTGACAGTACCGGGCACTGGCTTTGGCGCACCCGGACACTTTCGCATAGCCTTTTGCGTGGACAACGATGTAATTGAACGGTCAAAGGAAGGATTTATAAGGACCATGGAGATGGTGCAATAATTGTCACCGATTTTCATTCCGAAAATTAAGGTACCTTTTTGATCCATGCATTTTCCTTTCTTTGCAAGATAACCTCCTGCAATTACAGGAAATTTTAGACGACTTTTCTCAAAATTCTATTTATTGAGCGCCTCTTGCAAAACTCAGAGAATAAAATGTTTTTTTTTAGCTTTTGAAAAAACAAAAAAAATAGGGCATCCTCATTCGCCGGTTTACACTTATTCCCCAAAAGAGTGCATTATAGAACCTAAATTGAGCGATTAGCCTTTAGCGGTTAGCTATTAGTTTATGGATTATGGTGTGGCTAGAATTGGAGGGATGATCCTTCCATTTCCAAAAAATGCTTAAATTTTTCATAGATGTTCCAAAAGCCTTCAACAGCTTCTCTCCCTGCCTTGGTGAGCTTCGTTCCTCCTCCCTTCTTTCCTCCGACAGAAGTCTCAACAAGAGGCCGCTTGGCCTGGCGGTTGATGGAATCCACAAGCTCCCATGCGTGCCTATAGGACATACTCATTGATTTTGCCGCTTTTGAAATGGAACCGAATTCAGCTATACGCTCAAGAAGCACCACCCTGCCACAACCGAGAAAGGTCCCGCTTGCACCTTCTATCCACACCCGTCCCTTTAATTCATAGCCGCCTTTTCTAACCGCAGCGTCAGCCGGACTCATGTCTTTGTCAGATGGTTTGAACCTGGGCCTTGTTTTTCTCGGCATTATAACGCCTCCAAGCTTATCAGCAGTTCATGTGGTCGAGTAGACGGATTTCTACTGGTAAGGATTCTGGTAGTTGCAGTGATTCTTTTATTGTACACCTCGCTGCACGCAGCTACTGTGTGATCACTGTTCATCTCGCAGCCTCTCATCAGTTGTCGTCACGCCCCTCACAGAACCGTGCTTGGTCGGGATAGAAATACGGCGCGCTTAACCTTAGGTGAAATGCTACCATAAACTCTCTTTCGATAACGTAATGGTCGGCCTTTCTCACCATAGCCCACGTTTCCGCAAGCCCCCCTACGATCCCGGACGGTCGGATTTTCCGAGTCCGGTTCTGACCTTGGCTTTTCCCCCTACTGCCTTTCCACTATCGATGAAGCTTAAATGCCGGCTCATATACACCCCTCTCGATTTTGGTTTACATGTAGGGATAGATCATTTATTGAGACAGCTACTACGGTTCTGAGCCCGAAACTGTCCCATAGATCCGCCAAGTGCCCAGAATAGCTAATGGCCAGCATCCGTCTATATTGAAAAAATGTAACCTACAGAATGAAGGATGCCCATTCTTTTATAGCACAATGTATCCTTCTTCATATAATTTTTAACAACTCGGTCCTTGAATCAGCAAGGTATTTGGTAATTTCTCAATTAAGTCCGGGTACCAGTCACTGGATTCCCGCGAAGGCGGGAATCCCTTAGATAGTCACAAAATATAGTTTGTCCGGACTTATTGAGAAATTACACATGACCTAAATTGAGAAAACAAAGTTTGGGGTTTCCGTTCAGGCACTAGGTAGAAGAGAGAAAAGTGGTCAGACGCTGCTCCGCATGTATTCCAAGGCCGCAAGGAGCACACCTCATAGACAAATCCAATAATCCTTTTGTTCCGTATTGATAATTTCTATTTGCTTTATTGATTATCTTAATATAAAGATATTTTTGAATTAGCCACAGACACACACAGACTTAGGATGTCTGCCAAATCGGCAAATAGCCCAGCAGCCACTTTTTGCCCGTCATGTCGGCGGGAAAATGTCTGTGTGCGTCTGTATGTGTCGAGCAAGCGTAGCGAGCGGGTTGCAAATTTTTATGCTTGGGGGTTGCGAAATGCCCCGCCATGAACGTTTAGGCAAAACTACATCAAGAGGAAAGGAGTGAGGAGATGAATCGGTTTGTAAAAATTCTGTTTGTTTTCATGGTCTGTATTTTCTGGGCAGGGAGTTCTGCCTGGGGAGGATTTAAGTTCGAAACCGACGACCAGACCAAGGGGGAAATCGGGTGCTGGACCCAAGTCTGGTATCAGTTTGTGGAGGACGGGAAGGATGATGACACTGACGTGAACGATTTTATGATAAGGAGGTTTTATCTGTATCTGAAAGGCGATGTAACCCCACATTTCAGCTTTTTTACTCATATCGCTGCAGACCGAATCGGTCAGGACGGATTGGACAGGCCTTCATTGGGGCTTGGAAGCGGCATTGCATTTCGGGACCTCTGGATTACCTTCAAGTTGAATGAGGCCCTCAAGATTCAGGCTGGAAGGATGTACGTCCCCCTAACCCGCAACTATGGCACAACTTCAACTAAGGCACTTCTCACCACTGATCTCCCGTTTCTGCAGGGCGGTATTCGCGGAAATATTTTTTATGCCAGCAAGGTAGGTCGAGATGATGGTGTGACCATGTGGGGCAACCCCCTGGATGGGCTCCTGCAATACCGTTTTATGGTCTCAGAAGGGGTTGAGAATGACGACAATCCTGATGACAACCTCCGCTTCGTAGGTCGTGTGGCCGTCAATTTCCTTGAATCTGAAAAAAGCTGGTTCAACAAAGGGACCTATCTTGGGAAGAAAAAGGTCTTGAGCCTCGGCTTCGGCTACGATACCCAAAATGATCTGACCTTGAATGGCCGCAAGGACCAGGACAACCGCGTATGGACCGCGGATGTCTTCTTTGACCATCCGCTGGGAGATGGTGCCGTAACTGTAGAAGCATCTTATATCGACATTCAGAACTGTACCCAGGACCTTAACTACTCCGAGTTGAGAGCCGGCGAAGACGCCAAGAACTGGTATATCCAGGCCGGATATCTTTTGCCCTACCGGATAGGTCCTGGCAGTATCCAGCCCTATGTGAGATATGAGACAGTTGACGTTGACGCGCATGACAAGGACGATTCGGATTATGCGAGTGCAGGATTCAACTATTATATAAAGGGGAACAATGCCAAGATCAGCATGGACTACACCTATGTTAATAATGGACGTAACACGCACGATCAGAGTATTGCGACCCTCCAATTAGCCGTCGGGTTCTAACGCCAGCCGATTAGAACAGACCTCGTTAAGTGGTTGAGTGGTTATTATTGCTTGAATTTATATCGTTTGCACAAAAAATGGACACTTGATGTAGTTGAAGGTCTAATATACTGATTTAACATGCTTATTTTTCAATTCGACAACTCAACTTTTACGTTATCCTCGAGTTTTTCTCTGAAGAGCGTAGGGTCAAGAAGATCAGCTACTTTGATTCCATTTCTGACTATCTTGTCAGCATAGCATGGCCCTATACCCCGTCCCGTGGTCCCGAGGGCGTCCTGGTGTACTGCTCATCCAATATGCGCATCAGAAGCAGATTGTATTTGTCCAGCTCTACTGGCTGGTAGTACCAGCTGGATCGGTTCACTCCGAGCAACTCACATTGCCTGTAATCACTCACTTCCCCCCTGACAGCCAACAGCCTTTTTCGGATTTCAAAGCACAATCCATTGAGAATACGCCTTTTGGTGCAACCTTGTCCGCGGTTGAAACCCTGCAAAAGCCTGTCGGCTGCCAGGGAGTGTGAACGGTTACCAT